>JAQICB010000025.1 GCA_027858745.1 Bacteroidales bacterium | reverse complement strand
GTTTCTTGCATTTTACGTTCAATCTCTTGATCAATAATTTCATCTGGCGATACATCGGCCATTGTATTTAAGAAGCGGTTATTGCAACTAAGTCCATACCAATATAGTCCCTGCACGTAGCATATGGGCTTCTTTAGTCCTCCGGGCAATCCGGATATATTGTTGATTGTGTTTTCAACTCGGTGCAAATAACCGCTCTTGTTATACATTTTTATGGAATTTCGTTTTAACCAGTGCTTTATGTATGCCTGGGTTTCGAATACTCGTTGGGTAGATTTGCTTTCCTTCGGTTCTCGCTTTCTTTCGAAAACTTTGGATAAATGGTCGGGCAATCCGACAGTATGGGTGGTTGGGCACAAGCATGTAGTCCTATTATGAAAACAACCGTCACTATAGGACGACTTAAAGGTAGGGGCTACATGGAATTCCATGATTATTTTCAGTGTTTTTCTCATGCAGATAGTTACAACCTTGACTTTGATTTTTGTTAACACCCATGTTCGTTGAACCGCCGTATACCGGCCGGTACGTACGGTGGTGTGAGGGGTGCACCGGCGGGGCTACAATCCTGTCGGCCATCTACTCGATTGTGTTTTCGTGCTTTATACGTCTGATTTTATTAGTTCAATTATATGATTTGAAACAACTCTAATAATTCCTTCTATAATATCATTCATAAAGAAGCTTTTGTATTCATTCTCAATTTCAAATAGGACATTATTTTTTCGATATTGTGTAAATGATTTTTCATCACCTTCACAAATTATTAATTTATAATAAGAATCTTCTAGTTCTAACATTATACTAATAACAAAATCTGTTTTTACATTCGCAGATTTAAGGGCCATCATTTTTTTAACCCATTGTACTTTATTTATATCATCTTCTTCTAAATCATAGCCAAATAATTGATATTTCTTTATCGTTACTTCTTTGTCAGTAAACATATTTACTGATTTCAATATGGGATTAGGAATAGTTCTAGTTTTCTCAACTTTTACATTATCTATATAGTTTTCCTCTTTAGATTCAGTAAAAAAATCATCGAATTTGGATAGAACCTTATTCAACTGCCACCATAAATCATCGTCGATATGTTTTATTATATCATAAGTTACTTTAGGAGTTCTAAATATTTTAGTCTTTGTTAGCTTCTCTCTTTTAAGAATTTCTATTTCTTTTTCAATATCTCCTAACTCATCAATATCTTCTCCATTTGCAGCTTTCAAACTAATATCAATCGACCAAACTGCTTGTTTTTCGATATATTCTATAATTGCAATAACTTCTCCAATATCGGCTTTCTGTAGGGCTGTCAAGTAGTTTTCTTTATCATCTGATTTTATTATGACTGGTGGATAATCATTTTTTAAAAGTATGTAATTCATAATTAGTCGAGCTACTCGACCATTACCATCGTCAAAAGGATGGATGCATACAAACTTATAATGAAATTCAGCAGCTAATTGCACAGGGTGCATTAAAATGTTATTATCATTATACCACCTTAGCAATTCGCTCATTAATGCTGGAGTTTCTTCAGGAGAAGCATATTCATGAATTTTCCCGTTTTTAAGCCTAACACTGTTAGGTGATGTTTTATATTGTCCAATTTCAATTTTCTTTCTAGTAGGTGAGCCATCGTAAGCTTCAGCATCTTTCCAAAATGGCTTAACTAAAATAGTTTTATTCAACTCTTTTATAAACATTTCCGTTAATGGTCGTTCTTCATCAATTGCCATTTCTTCAACCTGATAGAGAGCAACATCATGAGCTTTCATTTCTTCAATATCACTTACAGGAACATCACCAGAACTTTTGTCATAGAATAACAAAAGTTGGGTTTGACCATAAGTTAAGGTATTCCCTTCAAGATGATTTGAATTATAATTAAATTCTAAACGAAACTTCTTTCTCAACCGCTTTTCATCATCACTTTTAAATGGGATTTTTGCATCTAATTCAGCCTTTAATGAATTAATCGTCTCTATTGTTGTAGTATTGTATTCCATTATTAATTTTCCTTATTTTTTATTTGATACTAATAATTCTTTAACATCAACATCTAAGATTTCCGCTATCCTATATAAATCTTCAATGCTTGGCTGTCTTCGGTTTTTAACATATGAATTTATCATGTTATAACTCTTGCCTAACTTCTCAGACAGCCAAGTCTGCTTAATGCCTTTTAATTCCAGTATATCTTTAATTCTATTCATTTAATATCATTTCGTGAGATAAAATTACAAAATATAATGATTGGGTGAAAATTTAATTTGGGGCAACTTTTCCTATATAAAACACAACGGTTGGTGTATGAAGCATTGGGCATTTCGAAGCACTTTCCTGTCAAACCGCTACAAATTTTATTAAATGTAACGCCCTTGAAATTAGCACTATCCGTCCAATGATTTATACACTTTGTGTGTGCCCAGCATGAGCTTAAGTACACCCATCGAAAGCTTTAGAAAAAATCAAAAATACAAATTATCTTTTGACAAACAAATGATGGAAATATTTATCTAGAGGGTGTCTCGTCCGAATGAATTTATTCAGGCGGGAAGTCCTTTACAGGCTAGTTGAACCTTATGCCGATGAGACGAAGTAGTGGCGGCATAAGCCTGTTAGTAAGCTGCAAGGTGGCCTAGGGTGACTTAGGCACTGAAGGAAGCAGGACTGCAAATGTTGGTACTGACAGCCCCGATTATTTCGGGGAACAGAAATTGCATATGATGAGGCTAATAAGCGGATGCGGAGCTATATCAGAATGGGTATCCGTCCAGGGATGGCATATGCATGGTCACGCTCCCGTATGGGTGGTTGGGCACAAGCATGTAGTTCTATTATGAAAACAACCGTCACTATAGGACGACTTAAACGTAGGGGCTACATGGAATTCCATGATTATTTTCAGCGTTTTTCTTATGCAGATAGTTACAACCTTGACTTTGATTTTTGTTAACACCCATGTTCGTTGAACCGCCGTATACCGGCCGGTACGTACGGTGGTGCGAGAGGTGCACCGGCGGGGCTACAATCCCATCGGCCATCTACTTGATTGTGCGGTCGTGCATTATTTTCGTGCCAAGTTATTAATTTTTTCAATCCATTTAGTTTTTGAATCCGTATATGCTTCTCTATCGTTTGGATATTTCTCAGCAAGTTCCAATTTTAAAGTTTCGTATTCTTTTGCAATTTCTTTATTTTTAATCAGAAAATCCCTGAATCGTATTTCATCCCAGTCCCCATGATACCTGACATGAACATGATATGTTTGTCCTTTGAATCCTTCTCTTGTATATCCTTTCACAAAAGTCAAATGTGGAGGTGGATTTTCAGGGTGTTCGTTGACATTATAATCAAGTGATTTAAAAACTCTCATAATTTTTTTCGTATCAAGCTCTTCCAACACTTGCAACAAAATATCAATTGTCGGTTTTGCTTTTAAATCTGGAATTGCTGTACTTCCTATATGGTCAATTCTTACAATGTCTGATTTTGAAAATGAATCAACTATTAATTTACTCTCGGTTTGAAAAAAGTCTTGCCACTTTTCTGAAGGTTCACAGATAATTACCGGGAATATCTGACCAAGTTTTTCTAGTGTCTTTTTATGTAAATCATTGTTCAAAGTCATTATAAATCAGTTCAAATATTGTAAAAACTATCTGAAATATTGAAATCGCAAATGTTAAAATTAAATCAGTTGAATTATTAAAAATCCTTTTTACGTTACTCGTGTCATTTTGATTAAACAATTTCTATTCCTGCCAATAAGCTGAATCAATATCATGATTTGTTATTCAATTATATGCATATCAATCTGTTATGTTAGAATTATTCAAACATAAGAATTATAGTCATCTAATTATTTTGAAATTTTTTGACTACATATTACTCATTCTATCTCCCAATTCAATTAGCTTAGTAGCTAATCTATTTGCATATGATTTGAATAACGTTCTATCTGATTCAGATAGATTAGACTGAATTGTAAGTTGGCTTCTCTGATTTTCATTTGCTCTTTTCATCAAACTAGGCATACTAGATGGATTATTATTATTCAAAGCACGCTCTATACTTTGTACGACTTCACTCATATCTACTATCCATTCTCGAGCCTCTGAATTGGTAATCTTATAAACACCAATTGTATCATTCAATACTTTTTTAGATGTTGTTTTATCTTTAATTTTGTTTGTTTCTTGCTCAGGTTCTACTTTTTGTTTCTTTTCATTAGTCGTTTGTTGGCAAGCAACAAAAGCAAAACAAATCATCAATACTGTAAAAAGTTTAAGTCTCATAATTTTTGTTATTTTAATGTATTATTAATCGTATTTAATTTTCAAAGTCCATTAATTAAATTTTTATATGCATATCGCCTTTTAAAAAAAATCATATCTTTCATAAAGCTGGAGCACATTCCAAAATCCCACACAAATTAGTTATAAAGACCATAACCACTTTTGTTATGGTTATGTTTCGTATATGTAATACGTTTATTTAACCCTTTAAAAAAAAATATTTATAAAAAAGCTAATCCTAATAGATTTTTTACCTTTAACAAATATAAAAGAATCATTTTAAATATCAAAATTATCTATAGAGCTTTTAATATTTTTTGATATGCAGTTATGATTTTTTTGACATAAACCTAGCTATTAAACCCATAAATTTAATTCAACCGAGAATTCACGCTGGGCATTGGGTTGTGGTTGGATTCATAGTTATTGGTAATAAGTATTAAAATATCGATGCGTCTGTTGCATATAGGCTTAAGTATTTTTATTGCCTTTTGGTTCAAGCAAGGGTTTGGAATTCGGTATTTTAATGAATACTCAGCCCATCAATCAGCAAACTCATTTACCACACAAATTCTAAAAAAGTGTGAATGATGTAACCTTTTTATAAACTTATGTAATGCTTTTTCTGATAAAGGTAAGGAACTTAGCATAAGTTATTTTTAAGTGCAAAAGAACTTTGTGAAACTTGATAACAACTAATAAAAAATAAAATTAACATGAAAAAACTTTTTAACATGAAAAAACTTTTACGCAATGTATTAACGCCAGTACTGCTGGTTTTAATACCATATTTAAGTAAGGCACAAGCTCCCCCTTTGGGTGTTGCTGCTGATTTTGTCCTGTTTACTTCGGTTGGTGCAATGCAAAATGTTGGAACATACCAATATTTGACCTTAATAACAGGTGATGTGGGCACTAATAGTGGTTCAAATACCAATTTTGGTAATGTGAACGGTGTTATGCATGCCGGCGACGGTGAAAGCGGACAATGTGCTGTTGATGTACTGGCTGCATATGACTTTCTTGCGGCTGCTATTCCTGATTCAACAATTGTGAATCCCGTGTTGGGAAACGATTCTACTTTTATGGCGGGTACTTATCAATTGCCAGGTGCAACTTCGCTTGACAAAAGTATTATCTTAGATGCACAGGGCAATCCCGATGCAGTATTTATTTTTAAAATGCCTGCCGGACCACCTGTATATGCTTTTAGCACCAGTGCTAATGCACAGGTAAAATTAATAAATGGTGCACAGGCATGCAATGTATATTGGTTTGTAACCGGTGCCATAAGTTTGGGTGCCGAAACTTCAATGAAAGGTACTATTATTGCCGGCGGAGCTATTTCAATGTCAGTTGGGAATACACTTGAAGGAAGAGCACTTACCATTAATGGTGAAGTTATTGTTAATAATGGAGATATAGGATTATCGGCATATTTACCTGTCGATAAATCAGATTCGCTTCCAACAGGACCCGCTGCCCCTGTATTTGTTGGATCAAAACAATATGCAGTTTTTTCTACCATAGGTGATGTTTCCGATGATGGTACATCGCATGTTACAGGTAGTGTGGGTAGCAATACTGCATTACCGACAGGTTATAACCCTTTATATGTATCAGGCAATATCGATGGCTTTAATCCTGCTACCGCAGCAGCAGCAGCTGATTTATTGCTTGTTTATAATTCATTGAATACGCTTACTGCGGATATTGAATTGTTGGCTCCTGCTCAATTTGGACATAATTTGGTTCTTACACCCAACACTTATGTTATGAATGAGGCGGTTACATTTGCTGATACATTGATTTTGGATGCCAAAGGAAATGCCAATGCTGTTTTTATTATTAAAACTTATGGTGCTTTTGCATCAGAAGTAAATTCAGTCGTTCTGTTGAAGAATGGTACACAAGCTAAAAATGTATTTTGGATGGTTAATGGCGCTGTAAGCATTGGAGATAGTTCAAAATTTAACGGAACCATTGTTGCCAACAATGGGGCAATCGACCTTCTTACAGGTGCAAGCCTTGATGGCAGGGCTCTTACAACGAATGGTTCAATTTCAACCGCCGGGATGACAACGGTTTTACCAATACCCCAGACTTTAATCAATCCATCAGAGCAATATGTTTGTGAAGGTGATTCTGTTGGTTTTGTAGTAACCGCAACAGGTGAGGGTTCTTATACATTTCAATGGAGAAAAGGAACAACGAATTTAGTTAACTCAGGTAATATCTCGGGAGCAACAAACGACACCCTGATAATTAACCCTGTAAGCGCTTCTGATAACGGCTCAACCTATAATGTTATAATATATGATTCATTAGAACCCGTGGATACTTCAGAAAATGTTTCATTAGCTTTCAATCCGGTCCCCATCATCACAAAAGAACCTTCTGCCCAAGCAGTTTGTGCTATTGCTATTGGAGATTCAGCAAGTTTCTCAGTAACTGCAACGGGAGCAGGTCTTACTTATCAATGGAGAAAAGGGGATGTAAATTTGACAAACACGACGGGAAATATTTCAGGTGCGACTTCTGATACACTTATTGTTAACTCGGTGGAAAACGCTGATATAACAACAAACTATAATGTTGTTGTCACAGATATTTGTGGACGAGATGTAACTTCAGCAAATGTTTCTTTAAGTATAAGTACTGCCATAATCATTGATTCTGAACCTGCTGATCAAACAGAATGTGCAGGAAGCCCGGTAAGTTTTTCAGTTGATGCAACAGGTGCAGGTCTTACTTATCAATGGAGAAAGGGAACAGTAAATTTAACCAACGGGGGAAACATATCGGGTGTAATGTCTGCTATTCTTACAATTGATCCTGTGGATATCGCCGATGAAGCTGCTGATTACAATGTTGTTATTACTGGGGAATGTGCCCCAAATGATACTTCAATGAATGCTTCTTTGGTTGTTAACCCAAAACCAACTACTCCAACCGCCAGCGCAACCTTGCAACCTACCTGTTCGGAACCAACCGGGACAATCACCGTAAGTTCAGCTACAACCGATTTATCTTTCAGTATTGATGGCTCAACTTATACCAATACTACAGGGATTTTTACATCAGTTGCAACAGGCGTATACCAGGTAACTGCAAAGAATGCTAATGGATGTGTTTCAACTGGAACAAGCGTTACAATCAACGCTCAACCAACAGCGCCGGCAGCTCCAACCGCCAGCGCAACCTTGCAACCAACTTGTTCTGTAGCAACCGGTATGATCATCGTAAGCTCAAGTACAACAGGTTTATCTTTTAGTATTAATGGCTCAACCTATACCAATAGTGCATGGATATTTACATCAGTTGCGCCAGGTGATTACGAAGTGACTGCAAAGAATACTGACGGATGTGTTTCAACTGGAACAAGCGTTACAATCAACGCTCAACCAACAGCGCCGGCAGCTCCGACCGCCAGCGTAACTTCGCAACCTACCTGTTCGGAACCAACCGGTACAATCACCGTAAGCTCAAGTACAACAGGTTTATCTTTTAGTATTGATGGTACAACCTATACCAATACTACAGGGATATTTACATCAGTTGTGCCAGGTGATTACGAAGTGACTGCAAAGAATACTGACGGGTGTGTTTCAACAGGGACAAGTGTAACGCTTGAAGAATGCGCTACAGGTATTATTTCTATTGATAATGGAAATGAAACTTCAGTTGTTAACATTTACCCAAATCCTTTTACAACTTCAATAGACCTTATGATAAATGATGCATCGCAAATTAATAATTGCGAATTGAAAATATACAATGTTGAGGGAATTGAGGTGATAACAACACTTGTTACGAAACAAGTAACTACTATTAAAACAAGTCACCTTCCTTTTGGTGTGTACATCTATAAAGTGATTTCTAATGGTAAAATGATTCAATCGGGAAAACTGATTTCTCAACAGGATTAAATTCAGAAAGAAAAAGCCTGCTCACGATTACTCGGGGGTGGGCTTTTTTATGGACTTTAAAATAGTATGTGTAAATGAAGTAAGTTAATTACTCCAACACTTTAAATATACGGTTACAAGATTTTCGAATCTGTAACCGTTTTTTATTGTGTATTCCTCAGAAACTAATCTGATAATTTGCCTTGATAAACATGTTTTTATATCAACCGAGGACAAAGGACAAGCTCAGCTTGTAAGTTTTAGAAGTTTAAAACTACTTATATTTCAAATCTTATGTAAAAATTTACGAGTCATTTTCTCAGGCATATTCATTTTTTGCACAAACTCATTTCTTCCTTCAAGAAAAAAATGTATTTTTATCTTTTTAATGTGTATGAAAAAAATAATAGAATTAATGTAGAATTCTTTATCGCATAATTAGTTTTTTTATTACAGTTCAAAATACATGTCGTCATGGAAGAGTCTCAGAAAATTCAGGAATTACAGAATGAAATACACAAATTGCAGATTCAAAATAATGCACTTGAACAGGAAATTCTTGAGATTAGGAGTCAATTAAAACGATTCCTGATTATTGCCAAACATTCCGACAATTCTGTGATGATCTTTAATAGTCAATTGGAGTTGGAATGGATAAATCTGAGTTTTCGTAAATTATATGGATATTCTCTGCAGCAATTTGTATCTCAATATGGATCTCATCTTTTGGATATAGGCTTTAGCGAGGATATGCAGTTTATTCTTAAACACTGCACTGAGACTATGAGTCCGATGGTGTATGAAACCTACATTATAACTGCTGACGGACGAAAACGCTGGGTGCATCGTTCTGTTATTCCGGTATTTTTTCGGAATAAAGAAATTGATAAAATAGCAATAATTGATTTTGATATTCATATGCTGAAGGTGGCTGAGGTTGAAATTTTGAAGCAAACTCACGAACTTGAAGAGCAACGAAATATTGCACAACAGCGACTTAAAGAGATTCAAATTCAAAATAAAGAACTTGAAAAGGCATTTAAAAAGAACAGTAGCCATAGTGTAAAAATGCAGGCACTCATTATGCGTATGAATGAGCAAAATGAGGAACTTGAAAAAGCTCGGAAATTGGCTGATAAAGCTAATGTTGAAAAATCGCAGTTTCTCGCAAATATGAGTCATGAAATTCGTACGCCAATGAATGGGGTAATTGGTATGACCCAACTCCTTTTAAAAACAAAATTAGATGATATACAGCTAGATTATGCACAAACAATTGAAAATTCTGCCGATTCGCTGCTTACTATTATTAATGATATTCTTGATATTTCAAAAATTGAATCGGGTAATATAGAATTAGAGTATTATCCAACAAATCTCACAAAATTAGTCAATTCAATTGAAAAAATATTAGCACCAAAATTTAATCATAAGAATATTCGTTTTGTTATTGAAATAGATTTGAATGTTCCTGAATATGTATATGTTGATTCGGTACGGATAAAGCAAGTGTTGATTAATTTGATTAATAATGCACTTAAATTTACTCACGAAGGTTCGGTTACTTTGTCGGTTCATAATAAAACGCCACAACAAGCGGTTCCTGATATTCATTTTGCGGTTATTGATACAGGTATCGGTATTCCCCAAAATAAATTACAAACTGTCTTCGAGAAATTTACACAGGCTGATTCATCTACCACCCGTAAATATGGTGGAACCGGTTTGGGTTTGTCAATTTCTTTTCAGTTGGTGGAAATGATGAAGGGAAAAATTGAAGTGGAAAGCGAATTGGATAAGGGAAGTTCTTTTTTCTTCGCAATTCCACTTAAGCCACTGGAGTCGGAACGAATTGAGGAGGTTAGAAAAAGCGAAGAGTGGGAGAGTGATGTGGTTTCCGCTACATTCGCGCCTGGTTTGCGTTTGTTGGTGGTAGAAGATAATGCAACAAATCAAAAGTATATTTCAAATGTATTGTCTTTGTATAATTTGCATGTTGAAATTGTGGCTAATGGAAAATTGGCTTGCGAAAAGCACGAACAAGAGGTCTTTGATTGTATTTTGATGGATATGCATATGCCTGTAATGAATGGGGTTGATGCAACGGCTGCAATTCGTGCTATGACTGATGGTAAAAAAGCAGGAATTCCTATAATTGCACTTACTGCTGCTGCGTATAAAGAAGATGAGGAGAAAATGCTTAATGCCGGTGTTAATGCTTTTTTAACCAAACCAGTAAATGAAAAAAAATTAATAGCAACCTTTCAGTCAATAGATGAGCGCTTTACGCTTATTACTCATGAGAATGAATCGGATGATGTAATAGTGGATTCTCTTGATAATCATGATGTAGACATAGAACCCATTGTTAAATCAAATAGTGATGAGAAGTTAATTAATCAACAAGAATTTAATGCAAATTTCGGATTGTTTTCGGCTGAAGTTCTGAATGAAATAATTGATGATTTTGTTGGTCAGGTTGACGATAAATTGGTAAAAATAAAATCTCGTATCAGTACCGGTGAAATGCGTAAATTAATGCTCGATGCTCATTCGCTGAAAGGCGAGGTTGCTATGTTTGGAGCAAAACTAGTACGAGAAAAAATGTTTGTTCTCGAAGATAAAGGTCGCAATGAAATTACTGATAATTTGGAGCAGGATTTTGAAATTGCATATAATTTGGTAATGAAATTAAAAGAGGAATTGATAGTATATAAACAATGATGAACGAATCAATATTAGATATAAATCATTCTACAATTTTGTTTTTGGATATTGAAACGGTGCCTTTGTATCCTTCATATATTCAAATGTCGGTAAAAGAGCGGGAGTTGTGGCTTAAAAAATCGCAGCGTCTTGCATCGCAAGGAGAAACACCAAGTGTGGTGTATAAAAAAGCTGGTATTTTTGCTGAATTCGGGAAAATTGTATGTATTTCTGTGGCCTATATTCCGGTTAAAAAAAATAAGGGATCGGTGCGTGTCGCTTCTTTTTATGGCAATGATGAAAAGCAGATTTTACAAGATTTTTCTGATTTAGTACATAAACATTTTAATACACCTACTTCATATTTTTGTGCTCATAATGGTAAAGAATTTGATTTACCCTTTATTGCTCGCAGAATGCTTATTAATGGCATGAATATTCCACAAACATTAGATACAAGAGGAAAGAAACCCTGGGATATCCAGCATATTGATACGCTCGATTTATGGCGATTTGGTGATTATAAAAATTACACCTCATTATCTTTATTAACGCATATTTTTAATATTCCGACACCAAAAGATGATATTGATGGCAGTATGGTCTGTGATATTTTTTGGAAAGAACACGATGTGGAACGTATAGTTCGGTACTGCCAAAAAGATGTGGTTGCGGTTTTGCAACTCTTTCGTAAGTACTGTAATATGGACTGTGTGTCAGAACATGATATTGTTTTTGTTAATTCAGAGATATGAGCAATTCCATTTTTTTTCCACCCGAGTGGTTTCCGCAAGAATGTGTGCAGTTAACCTGGCCACATCGTAACACCGATTTTTCTGAGGTATACAATGAGGTTATATCGTGTTTTGTGAATATTGCCACCGAAATTGCCAAACGGCAACAGGTACTCATTGTGTGCGAAAACAAAATAAACGTTTTACAGGCAATTCCTTCAATATATCATCATGCTGTTCGTTGTGTAGAGTTGCCTCTTAATGATGTATGGGCACGAGACCATGCGGGCATATCGGTATATGTAAACGAGAAAGTGCATATATATGATTTTGCGTTTAATGGCTGGGGACTTAAATATCCCGCAGACAAAGATACACGCATCACGGCACAATTGTTTGAACAAAATGTGTTTCCAAACAAGACTTACAAGGATATGAATTCTGTTGTTCTCGAAGGTGGAAGTATCGATACAAATGGGGCCGGAGTGTTGCTTACCACTTCACGTTGTTTATTGGAAAAACACCGCAATCCCACATTTTCTCAAGATAAATATGAGCAGTTTTTTGCAAACTATTTTGGTATACATACCGCCTTATGGCTCAATCATGGGTATCTTGCCGGAGACGATACGGATGGGCATATTGACACGCTTGCTCGTTTTGTAAATGAATCTACAATTGTATATGTGTCCTCCGATAATCCCCGGGACGAACATTACGAAGAGTTACAAAAAATGGAACAGGAATTACTGATGTTTCGCCAAAAATCAGCCGAACCCTATCGTTTAGTGCCTTTACCAATGCCCGATGTCTGTTTGTTCGATGGCGAACGAAAACCCGCAAGCTATGCAAATTTCCTCATTATTAATACTGCAGTTTTAGTTCCAATCTATAACTGCTCGCAAGACGCGGATGTTTTGCATTTATTTCAGGGCTTATTTCCGAAGCATGAAATTATTGGAATAGATTGTTCCGCACTCATTACCCAAAATGGATCCCTGCATTGTGTGAGTATGCAGTATTATTAGTATAAGAAGTAAATAGTGGAGAAAAAATAGGATTATATGATTATCCGTATATTAACCTAATTTTATTATCTTTGCAAAAAAACATATATTATGAATCTAATAGAATTTATAACACAATACCCGGACGAAGAAAGCTGTAAGCAAAAATTCA
>JAQICB010000016.1 GCA_027858745.1 Bacteroidales bacterium | reverse complement strand
CAATAGCTCGCTATTATTCAATAATTTGCCTTGATAAACAGCTTTTTATATCAACCGAGGACAAAGGACGAGCTCAGCGGAGCTAATCTGAACTCAAAAAATTACGTCGAACTCAGGTTGTAAGGTAATTGCCGAACAAAATTAACAACTTGTTTGAAATTAAGTGGCACGTTAATATTTACATGAATTTTATAAATTATGTGTATGATACTTTTTCCCCTGCCATACTTTATGCGAAATCATATAGTCTTCAAGCATTTGGACAAAAGACTCATATTTTACGCCTTCCCATTCGGGTGCTATTCTCACTCTTCTCGGTGAGTCGCTTGCAAGTCGTTCTATCATAATGTCGGGAGATAAACGACTTAGGTACTCGGCAACAAAGGGGATATATGTGTGGGGGGTGAACAGAGAAAATTTTTCGGGATTGTGAGCATAATCAACGGCAAATTGGGTGTTTTTTACAATTTGTAGTTGATGCAATTTGATACTGGTAAGTGGGAGTGTTGATATAATTGCTGCAGATTCTAATATTTCTTCATGAGATTCTCCGGGTAGTCCCAAAATTATATGTGCACCTACAGGAATACCTCGTTGTGCGGTTTCTGTAATTGCATTGCGTGAACAGGCAAAATCATGTCCGCGGTTAATTGCAGCTAAGGTTTTGTCGTAAACCGATTCTATTCCGTATTCTAATACAATGTAGAATTCTTTCTGTAAGTTCTGAAAAAAATCGAGTTTTTCAGCATCTATACAGTCGGGACGGGTACCGATAATGCAGCCGATAATTTCGGGAAATTGTCGTATTTCCGATATTATTTCTTCTAATCTTGAAATACTAGTGTAGGTATTTGAATACGCTTGTAAATACGCAAAAAATTGTGTTGCTTTTTTATAGCGTTTGAGTACAAATTGTTTGCCTTCAATAATTTGTTCGCGTATACTTTTCTCCGGTGTGCAGTATGCGGTTATAAAGGCGTCGTTGTTGCAATACGCACATCCGCCATATCCTTTTGTGCCATCTCTGTTTGGACAGGTGAAATTGCCGTTAACACTTATTTTTTGAATCCGTCCGCCAAAGGTTTCTTTTATGTAACTTGCATATGAATTAAAGGGACGACTGTGATTCCATAGGTAGTTATGAGAATTATCTGCCATGTGCGGATGATTTAAAAAAGATCATCATCGTCATCCTCCTCGTCTTCGTCATAATCATCAAAGTCGTCGAAATCATCTTCAAAATCAATACTTTTAATTTCGTTATCTGTATTTTTTTCGCTGATAATTTGATATATTTCTTCGGTGTTAAGTTTTTTGATATTTGTTACGAGAAAGTTTTCCGCAATAAAATTACCATACTGATTGCACTCGTCAATTGCCGATTTTATGGTATCTTTTACCGACATGTTTATGGGAATAAGTGCGGTTATTTGTGCTAAATCATGTTCGAAAATAACAGATTCTAATTCACCGTTTGCATGTTTGAGTGTATACTCAATTTCGGTATGTATGAGTTTTTGTTGAGTCTCGCTGTATTCTTCTGAGTTGTTGTTTACCAACACAATAAAAAAACGGAGTTTGTAGCCTTTTCCACCAAGTCCGGTTGAAATAAGAATTTGTTTTTCGTCTAATAATGAACTTTCGAGCACCATTTTACTTTCGCGATATGCCATTAAAACCCATGGCTTAATATCTCCTGTTGCTTTGTCACGAAAAGCTTCAATAGTACGAAAAGCTTCAACTTCTTCAAAATTTGCGAGATGAATTAAAATGTCTCGTTTTTCTTCTATTCTAATTTCCGGATCATACAGCTGTGGTACTTTCTCCAAAACAGATTCTAAGGTTTGTTTTTGCTTGTGTAGTTTTTTTGAACGTTTGAGGTATTCCATTTGTAAATCAATATCAATCTCTTCTTCAATGATATTAAAGCTTTCGGGATTTTCATCAAATAACTTTTTGAGTTGTTGGAATATTTTTTCTTGTTCGTTCATAGAGATAATTTTATCGGTGCAAAGATACTTTTAATAACGTGTTTTGCAAAATAACACGAAATAATTGCTCATACGAAATTTCTTATTCTGTGATAGCATCGTAAATAACTTGTTGTATACGAGGACGAATATTCATTCTACCCAATTTTGGGTTACTCGCATCGGGATACACTCGGTTTGATAGGAACACATATATAATATCATATTTTGGATCAACCCAAAATATGGTGCCGGTAAATCCGGAGTGACCATAACTCTGTGGTGATGTGCATTTGCAGGTTGGATCTAATTTATGTGGATCCACATCTGCTTTATCAAATCCATATCCTTTTCGGTTTCCTTCGTTACAAAATGGGCAGGAGGTAAATAATGCAATGGTTTCGGCTTGCAAGTATTTGGTGTTTCCATATGTTCCTTCATTTATGAGCATCTGGCAGATTTTTGCAACATCATTACTGTTCGAAAATAATCCTGCATGACCGCTAACACCTCCCAACATTGCTGCTCCCGGGTCATGAACGTATCCACGTACAGTTTGTTGGCGGAAAATATAATCATGTTCTGTTGGTGCTATTTCATCTTTTGAAAATTGAAATAAGGGATTATAGCATAATCTATCTGCACCGATAGATGTATAAAAATTAGAATACACAAAGCTATCAATTCGTTTGTTTGAAATTTTTTGTATGATTTCAGCAAATAAGTAAAAGCCTAAATCGCTATATATCACTTCTTTTTCCTCGTAGAGAGGAGATTGAAAAATCATATTAAAAATGGTATCATGATATGCTTTTGTTATATATACACTGTCAGAAACAGGAACTGAGTATAATTTTGAGGGTTTTCGTGATATGCTGCTGTCAATAAATGTATAATCATGACGTAAATACAATGAATTGCTTAATTTGTGGGGGTACAATGATGATTTTCTGTGAGAAAAAAGATGTGCCTCTTCGCTATTATAAAAATCTTTCACTAAATATTGATAAAAGGGAATCCATGAATGGAGCTGTGATTGATGAGTTAAAATGTTCTTCATTTTAATTGTATCTTTTCCTGTTGTGTCGATGCCTTCAATATCAAAATAATCGCCTAAGGTTTGCTCAAAATTAAATTTATGTTGTTCATATAATTTCATTAAACTTAATGTTGTGCCCAATGGTTTGGTCATTGATGCCAAATCGTATAAGGCAGTATTTGTAACCGCATGAATTGTGTCGTAGGTAAAGTGACCGTACGATTTGTGGAAAACAACTTTACCTCTTCGGGCAACTAAAACTTGACAACCGGGAAATGCTTCTTCTGCAATTCCTTCGTATACAATAGAATCTATGTTTTGCAAAATATCTGCATCAAGTCCCGCATCGAAAGGGTGTGTGTATTGAAGGCGTTTCAGTGTGGGGACGAACAATCCTGTTCCGGCGGCAAAACCACCGGCAGTAACTGGAAGTTGTCCGTTGCAATAGTACGAACCAAACAGAACTTGAGGGGTTTCTCGCAACACATCATCAGTAAAATCATATCCGACAACGACAGTCGATATTGTGGGAATAATTGAAGTGAAATAATCTAAAGCATATGGATTTGCATGAAGTATAAGAACATAATTCGGATGCTGTGCCAGTTTTTCTACAGCTGAAACCCATTCTTGTTTAATGCCATATTTTCGGGAAGCATACATGCTTGTTCCGGTAATGTTATGAAGAACTACCGAATAGTGCGAAAGAGTGTCTACAATAGAATCTAATGTTTGTTGACTTGCCCCGGCAGGAATTGAAAATCGGTTAATTCGTGAATAATTTTGTGCCGTTTCATAAAATATATCATTTTCTTTGTTCGAAAATGTTAGGTACGCAATAGATGTTGTGTCAAGGTGTGGAAAAGGAAGAATGTTATTGTCGTCTTTCACAACTGTAATTGCTGAGCGAATTAATTTTTGTTTGAGCACAATAGCTTCGGGAGTATGTAAATCTTCGTAAACATTGGCAGTGTCAGTTGGTGTAAAGGAATCGAGTCCTATCCATTGTTTTGCCCTGAGAATTTTTTTACACCGTGAATTGATTATTTCTTCGGAGAGTTTTCCTTTTTGAATTGCTTTTTTTATTTCAGCGACGGCTGTTGGGACATCTTCGGGAAAGAGTAAAACGTCGTTTCCTGCCAATAATGCAGCAATTTCTAATTTTCCCGGTTTGTAATATTTTGCTACACCTTTCATGTTGAGAGCATCGGTAAAAATGAGTCCTTCAAAACCCAGAGAATCTTGGAGTAAATCAGAAACAATTGCCGGAGAAAGGGTAGAAGCTCTGTTTTTTTTATCGTCAAGTGCCGGAATGTGGAGGTGCGCAACCATCATGCCGGTTAAATTGTTATTTATAAGATATTTAAAGGGATATAATTCCAGAGAATCTAATCGTTCTTTTGAATGGTTAATAACCGGTAGTCCAAGATGCGAGTCTGTTTGGGTATCGCCGTGTCCGGGGAAATGCTTTGCGGTTGTAATTATTTGTTCGTCTTGCATTCCCATCATGTAATATAAGCCTTTTCTCGCCACATTTTGTTTGAGTTCACCGAACGAGCGGAAGTTTATAACCGGATTGAGAGCATTGTTGTTGATATCAACGACCGGTGCAAAATTTATGTGTAAGCCAACTCGTTTGCATTGTCTGCCAATTTCTAATCCCATTTCGTATAAAAGTGCATTGTCTTGAATGGCGCCAAGCATAATTTGTTTGGGGAATGAGATGGTGCTGTCTAATCTCATTGCCAATCCCCATTCGCCATCAATTGCCGTCATGAGCGGAATTTTTGAGTATGATTGGAGTCCGTTTGCACACTTTATTTGATTAACGGGAGACCCTTTCATGAAAATTACCCCGCCAATATGATAGTTTTGTATCAGAGAGCGAACAGCAGCTTCATTTGAATGTTCCGGTGTGGTGTATACTGCTACCATAAACAGTTGACCGATTCGTTCTTCCAAATTCATTGAAGCATACACCGAATCAGCCCATGCTGTGTCTGAACTAAACGGGTTTTGATAATATGGAAGGGGAGATGAATGTGATTTTTTATCATCAATATGATTGTTGAAGCCATACAAACTTATAAAAACACACAGAAAAAAAAGTCGTTTCAGAAAAATATACATATATTATAGTTCTTTCATTAATGCCGAATAGAGATTCAGCATTGAGTTTATATCTGATTTGTTAATTTTTTCAATAGGTTCGTGTGGATTGTATTGCGGAGCACCAACAAAACACCAATCGATAGCGTACGATGAGAGTTGAAGTGAACTACCGTCGCTTCCGCCTGACTGTTCAACTTCTATTTGATATGGAACGCCGGACCGACGAGCAATGTCAATAATTCTGTCGACATATTGTTTTCTCGGTATGAGTGAATCGCGTGCAGAAATTGCACAGCCTTTTCCATCAAGAACATCTTCGGTAACCCAAGTAATGTCGGCAATTAAAGCTTGTTTTATGCGGTATCGTTTGTTTATAAAGCGTTGCAAGAACGGAACCGTACCGCCACCATGTTCTTCGTAGCAGGAAAAAACAATAATTCCATTTCGTAATTTTTCTGCTATTTTGAGGGCTGTCCATACCCCAACTCTATTGTCAATTTGATTTGCCGAAATATGAGTTTCCGTTTCCTCAAAATGTGGTTTGAATGTCAGACTCGTTCCCAGATCAATTTCTCGTTCACAATTGTATGATAATACTAATTTGTCATCTGCATTTTTTGTTGCATCGAGCGTACACAGTATGTCTCCTCGCGAATCTTTCCCCACAAGTTCTGTCCCTTTTCGAGCACGCGGGCTGCCAATGGGAATTAGTTTTTTATGGTGACCTGCCGTATATCCCACACTGTCTATGTGAGCGTAAATTGCTGTTTTGGGACAGCCAAAAGCAAGAATAATACAATCTTGCAGTCGGGAGCCGTAATATATTTTTGGTTTTCGTTTCCAGGTAAAACTTTCCTTTTCAATATATGAAATTATAAATTGAGTAAGAGCATATTCATTTCCCGAAGGAGCATGTATAGAGCAGAGTTCTTTAAGTAAAGAGAAATCGTTCATGAGAGTTTAATTTTCAATGATGTATAGAGATTTTTTTCGCGTTCCAAAAGAGTTAAGGTTGTTTTATCTACTTCACAGTCAATTTTACATCTTGTGTTATTATATTCTTCATTGGAAATAGTACAATTATTTCCCGAAAGAATATTCATTAGGTGCGGATAATGTTCATATGTACATGAAATAGTAATAGGATATGGTATGTGTTGGGTACTAATGTTTGCTGAATCTAATGCATCTTTGCTTGCCTGTTTGTATGCCTGTATTAGTCCTCCGACACCAAGAAGTGTGCCGCCAAAATAACGGACAACAACAATTAATACCTGTGTGAGAGAAAATGCATCAATTTGTCCAAGAATAGGTTTTCCTGCAGAATTTACCGGTTCGCCATCGTCCTGCACACGGTACTCCTCACCCCGAAAACCGATGCGATATGCCCAGCAATAATGACGAGCAGAATGATGTTCTTTTTTGATGCGTTCTATATGCTTGGTTATTTCGTCGATAGAACCGACAGGCTGTGCGTAGGCAATAAATTTACTGCCCTTGTCTTTGAATAAACCTGTAGATGGCTTTGTTATCGTTTGAAATGTTTCTGTTTGCATATGAAAACCGTCGATGTTCTAATTCTCACAAAAATAACTAAAATACCTTAGTTTTATAAGGTGTTATTATGTGAGTTATTAACGTGTTATTCACTAAAAAAAAGAGAATTATCTGATAATTTGAGTGGATGTAATAATGAATGTGTGGTGTGATGATTATTATACAATAGCTCGCTATTATTCAATAATTTGCCTTGATAAACAGCTTTTTATATCAACCGAGGACAAAGGACGAGTTCAGCGGAGCTAATCTGAACTCGAAAAATTACGTCGAACTCAGCTTATGAAGTAAGGGGTGGCTATATAATGTGAATTATTATAGAAAGAATACACTAATTGTATCTTTTGAAAATGGAAATGAATATTTTTTTTACCTTTTATTTAGTCTCTGCGAAAAGTCGAATACTGTTTGTATGAAAGAATGATAAAAAAATACGAATTAACCACATATTGTGAATAAAAATATTTCTATCTCAACATAATTATTTGGGTAATAATAGTATTTTTACTCAGTAATTAAAAAAATAACCACAATGAAATCTATAAATCCCCTCTCTCGTTTTGCGAAAATGCTTGTTTTTGCAGTATGTCTTATTCAGTTCAATTCTTGTTCGGAATCGCCCAAAACATTGGTGCCGATACAGGTTGACCCGGCTTTTTCTTCTTATGTTATTTCGTTCACCTCGGGTGTTGTTTCCAATCAATCCTCTATTGAGGTGCGATTTGTACAGGAATTTGAGAATGTTTCTGTAGGTCAGGAGTTAGACAAAAATCCTTTTTCGTGCAGTCCGTCTATTGATGGAAAAGCGGTATGGAAAGATGCTCAAACGATTGCGTTTGTTCCTGATCAACGATTGCCGTCGGGTGCTATTTATACGGTTACTTGTGAGCTTGGTAAATTAATTGAAGTGCCGGATGATTTGTCTGAACTGCAATTTCGTTTTCAGGTAATGCATCAGGATATGGAGTTTGATTTTGCCGGTTTTGAATCGTATAGTCTCGAAGATTATTCGCTGCAGAAGGTGCATGGGATTTTTCAAACAGCCGATTATGTTCCGGTTGATGTGTTTGAACAGAGCCTCTCAGTTTCGATACCGGGCAGTAAAGCAGCAGTTAGTCTCACGAGCGAGGATGGTAAGTTGTTTCGTTTTTCTCTTGATAGTGTACCGCGAAAAAAAGATAAATATACTATTTCGATAGAATGTGATGGTACTCTGTTTGGTGCGGAAGAAACGAAAACATTTCGGGTAAGTATTCCGGCAATTGATAATTTCTCGGTTATACGGGTTGCCACGCAGACAAATCCGAATACCTCACTTACGGTGTTTTTCTCCGATCCTCTCAATTCAAACCAGTTGAGTCACAAAGATTTCTTTGCTTTGTCGAAATCTAATTTTAAAATTGTGGTGGACGGAAGTGTGGCAAAAATATACCCGACACAATCGCTGCAAGGTGAGGTTAAACTTGAGGTGTTGGAGTCCTTACAAAACAGTTTGGGAAAAACATTAGCCAAACGCTATGAACATACAGTGGAATTTGTGAGTCATAAACCACAGGTGGAATTAGTGGGTGAGGGGGTTATTATTCCTAATACTGACGGGATTATGTTTCCCTTCAAAGCTGTGAGTCTTTCGGCAGTGGATGTGAAGATAATACAAATTTTTGAGAATAATATTACGCAGTTTTTACAGGTCAATCAATTTGACGGCAGTCGCGAAATTGCTCGTGTTGGGCGTGTCGTGTATCGTAGTGAGGTGCCTTTAACTTCTGATAAGCCCATTAATTATGCTGAGTGGAATACTTTTTATCTTGATTTGTCGCAGTTGATTAAAACTCAACCCGGGGCAATATATCAGGTGCATATCGGATTTTCGAAAAAGCATTCGCTTTATGCTTGTAGTGAGTCTGAAACAGAGGATGAAGAATATTATGAAGAACCGGAGGATGATAATTCGGAATATGATGGACCCTCTTCGGGGTATTCATATCATTATCGAAATTATGGGAGAAATTATTCGTGGCGAGATAGAAAAAATCCGTGTAAACCTTCGTATTATATGCGAAATAATCATACGGTGTCACGAAATGTCTTGGCCTCGGATTTTGGTATTATTGCCAAAGCGGGGAGCGATGGAGCCTATCATGTGGTGGTAACGGATGTGCGAACAGCTGAACCTTTGTCGGGTGTGGAAATTGAATTGCGAAATTATCAGAACCAAGTGCTTGCTGCTTCGAAAACGAATGGAGATGGGCAGGTGGTAATTCAGACACAAAATAAACCCTTTATTCTGATTGCAAAACAAGATGAACAGCGGGGATATTTACGTCTCGACAATGCTTCGTCTTTGTCTTTGAGTATGTTTAATGTACAGGGACAGGAGTTGAATAAAGGGATAAAAGGCTATATTTATGGCGAACGTGGTGTGTGGCGTCCCGGTGACTCTTTGTTTGTTACGTTTATTTTAGAAGATAAAAATAACATCTTGCCTCCAAATCATCCGGTGGTGTTTGAATTGTATACACCGGAAAATCAGTTGGCAGAGCGAATTGTGAAATCGAAAAATACAAATGGTTTTTATGCTTTTTTTATAGATACTGACGAAGATGACCCGACGGGAACATGGACTGCGAAGGTTAAAGTTGGTGGTTCTGAATTTTCAAAATCGCTTAAAATAGAGACGGTTAAGCCAAACCGTATGAAAATTAATTTTGATATTTCTTCTGATGAAATTATTCCTGCGCAAGAAAGCAAGCAGGTAAATCTGCAAGTTGATTGGTTGCACGGTGCTCCGGCACAAAATGCGAAGGTGAAAATTGATGCAACAATGCGGGCGGCACGAACGTCTTTTAAAGGCTACGATGGGTATGTGTTTGATAATCCTGCGGCGGAATTCAATCCGCAGGAATATACCATGTTTTCCGGGCGGGTAGACCAAAAGGGACATACCTCGGTAAATCTTGCATTTCAAGAAACACGAAATGCTCCGGGTATGGTGAATGTGCAACTGAAAACCCGTGCGTTTGACGCCGGAGGTGATTTTAGCACCGACAGATTTGTGGTAAAATATTCTCCCTATGAGTCATATGTGGGACTGAAAATGCCGGAAGGTAAAGGGCGAAGAAGTGCCTTATATTCGAATGAAAGCAATATTATTCCCATTGCCTTGGTCGACCAGTATGGTAAACCAATGAATGGGAATGTGAAAGTTGAGGTGTTTTCAATTTATTGGAGATATTGGTGGGATGCATCTGAGGAGGATAATTTGGCTAATTATATATCAAACCGATACCGAAATTTATTGCTTACCGAAACGGTAGAGGTGAAAGACGGAAAGCTGATGTTTGATATGAATCTCGATGTGGAATCGTGGGGACGAAAGTTTATTCAGGTAACGAATATGGAGAGTGGACATCGTGCAGGTGAAACATTTTATACCACCTACAAAGGTTGGTGGAGTAATGCCGGAAGTGAAAATCCCGGAGGTGCAGAGATGTTGCAATTTTCGGTTGATAAGGAATTATATAAAGTTGGCGACCTCATTACGGTGAAGCTTCCTGACATTAAAACAGGTCGGGCATTGGTGTCTATTGAAAATGGAAGTAAGGTAATACAAACAATGTGGGTTGATACGAAGAAAGAACAGACTTTTACTATTGAAACAACACCCGACATGTCGCCTAATGCGTTTATTCATATTTCATATCTCCAGCCGCATAATCAGTCCGAAAATCAGTTACCAATTCGTATGTACGGAATAGAGAATGTGCGTGTGGAAGATCCGCAGACGCATGTTACTCCAGAGATTAGTATGAATGATGAATTGCAACCCGAACAAAATTTTACGGTGCAGGTTTCAGAAAAATCGGGTAAGAAAATGACTTATACTATTGCTATAGTCGATGATGGGTTGCTCGATTTAACGCGTTTTAAAACGCCTAATCCATGGTATACTTTTTATTCGAAAGAAGCACTTGGTGTACGAACCTGGGATATGTACAAGTATGTGTCCGGTGCGTTCGAAGGTATACTTGCTGGTTTGTTGCAATTGGGGGGAGATGAATTTTTGGAGAAAAAAGACGGAAGTGAAACAAATAGATTTAAACCTGTTGTGATGGTTTTAGGTCCTTTCGAATTGGATAAAAACGAAAAGAATACACACAATTTTACCATGCCAAATTATGTTGGTTCGGTTCGCTGTATGGTTGTTGCGGGACAAGATGGGGCGTATGGTTCTGCTGAAAAAACAGTACCCGTCCGTAAATCTCTGATGGTATTGCCGACAATACCTCGTTTGGTGAGTCCCACCGAAACTATTACAATTCCGGTAACGGTATTTGCGATGAACGATAAGGTTTCGCAGGTGTCTGTTTCCTTGAAAACAGATACACATTTCTTGGTTATTGGTACTGAGAAGCATTCTGTGAAATTTGATAAACCGGGAGAGAAAGTTGTGGAGTTTATGGTGAAAGTGCAAGATGTGGTCGGAAAAGGAAAAATTGATATTGTGGCAATTTCCGGAAAGGAGCAGGCTCGTTCGGAAACGCATCTTGAGGTGCGTATGCCAAATCCAGTTAGCACGCGCCTTATTCAAACACTCGTAAAACCCGGTGAAACGTGGAAACAAGAGGTGAAAGCTTTTGGAATTAGTGGTACAAATGCCGGTGCTGTTGAATTGTCGGTAATTAAACCAATTGATTTGCAAAAACGTTTGCAATTTTTAATAAAATATCCGCATGGCTGTATCGAACAAACCACTTCGGGTATTTTTCCACAATTGTTTTTGTCCTCTGTGGTAAATCTTTCTGACTCACAGCAGGAGGGAATTTCCTATAATGTGCGCGAAGGAATTGAACGATTGCAGAAATTTCAATTATCCGGCGGAGGTTTCAGTTACTGGCCGGGTGGAAATTATGTGACGGAATGGGGAACAAATTATGCCGGTCATTTCTTAGTGGCGGCAAAAAATAAGGGATATACCATTCCTCGTTCTCTTATAGATAATTGGATTGCCTACCAAACTCGTCAGGCAAATTCGTGGCGAGTGGGCGACCAAAGTTATCAAAATAATGATGTAATTCAGGCATATCGTTTGTATACATTGGCTTTGGTTCAAAAACCCGCACAAAGTGCTATGAACAGGATGCGGGAAAGTGCAGGTATATCAAATCTTGCATTGTGGCGATTAGCAGCTGCGTATGCACAAACGGGTAAAGATGATGTGGCTCGTGATATTATTGCAAAAATAGATGAATCAGATACAAAACAGTCTCATCATGCTTATACATACGGAAGTCGTACTCGCGACAAGGCAATGATTCTTGAAACACTGGTATTGATGGGCGAACTCGATGCGGCTCATACTTTTGCCAATGAAATTGCAGATAAACTTTCCGAAGACACATGGATGAGTACGCAAACAACAGCGTATGCATTATTGGCAATGTCTCAGTTTGTGGAACAAATGGGTTCGAAGGATAATTTGAAGGCACGCATCGTTTTGTCCGGTAAAGAATTGACGGTAAATACCGAAAAACCCGTGTATCAAGCAAAATTGGATTTTTCACAGACAAAAACCTATGCGGTGGCGGTTACCAATACCTCGAAAGTGTCGCAGTTTGTGAATGTGTATCTCGAAGGGGTGCCAATGATGTCGGATGAAACCGCAGAGTTTAGTGACATGAATATGACGGTTTCGTATTTTGATATGAAAGGAAATCCTATTAATCAAAAAAATCTGAAACAAGGAACGGATTTTTATGCTGAGGTTATGGTTCGTCACCCGGGAATTACAAATGATTATACCGATATTGCCTTAGAACAACTTTTTCCCTCGGGTTGGGAAATTATGAATACACGTATGGATTTGGTGCATACTACCGTACAGGCAGATGCTCCGCAATATCAGGATATTAGAGACGATAGAGTGTATTCGTATTTTGATTTACGTCGTGGTCAGAAAAAAACATTCCGTATTTTACTGCATGCAGCCTATACCGGGAAGTTTTATATGCCAAATTTGTATTGTCAGCCAATGTATGATAATACAGTGTATGCAAAAGTGCCGGGATATTGGGTTGAGGTAACGAAATAAACAGAGACAGAGGAGTAGTTTATATGGGAAAACTATTTGAACGTGTTGTGAAGAAAGTTCGAAAATTGCGAACAGGCAGTAAAATCATTATTACGTTGTTTTGTGCAATCTGTGTATGGTTTGTGTTCTGTTTGCCGTCTCCTCTATTTCAAAATGATTATGCCACCGTTTTAGTCGACTCGCAGAACAGATTATTGTCAGCATCTATTTCATCTGATGAACAATGGCGGTTTCCAGAGTCGGATACAATTCCGTATAAAATTCGTGAGGCGGTTCGGTATTTTGAGGATGAATATTTTTATTATCATCCGGGGATAAATCCGGTATCTCTGGCACGAGCGTTACGTCAGAATATTTCTGGCGGACGTGTTGTAAGTGGTGGAAGCACCATTTCTATGCAGGTTATTCGCATGGCGTGTAATCATTCTTCTCGTTCGGTTCTGACTAAATTATATGAAATGATATTGGCACTGCGATTGGAGTTAAAGTATTCAAAAAAAGAAATCCTTCGTATATATGTGTCGCATGCTCCTTTTGGGGGAAATGTCGTGGGTATTGATGCAGCTTCGTGGCGATATTATAAACGAGATGCATCATTGTTGTCCTGGGGTGAGGCATGTGCTTTGGCGGTTTTGCCTAATGCACCATCCTTAGTGCATCCAGGAAAAAATAGAGAACGCCTGTTGTATAAACGAAATTTTTTACTGCATAAATTATATGCCAAAGAAGTAATTGATTCGGTAAGTTACGAATTAGCCAAGCTCGAACCTTTGCCCGATAAACCCTATGCTATTCCTCAATATGCATCGCATGTGTTACAACGAGCAAAAACGGACGGATATGGTGGAAAACGTATTCGTTCAACTATTCAAACGCCAATACAACAATTTGCGGAGCAGACCGCACAACGGTATGCAGAGGTATATCATCAAGCGAATCATATTTCCAATATTGCAGTATTAGTAACAGATACATATAGCGGGGAGGTACTTGCCTATGTGGGGAATGTTTCGTTACCGCATGTTGATAATGATAGATTTGTGGACATTATTTCCGCTCCCCGGAGTTCGGGAAGTATTTTGAAACCTTTTTTGTATACTGCCATGATTTCTGATGGCGAATTGTTACCACATCAACTTGTGGCAGATATTCCCACAACCATTAGTGGATATAGTCCCGAAAATTTCGAAAAAAACTATGCCGGTGCTGTTCCGGCTTCAGAAGCTTTGGCTCATTCACTTAACATTCCGGCAGTACGTATGTTGCAGCAATATGGCATAGAAAAATTCTATCATATTCTCGAAAAATTGCATTTTTCTACTATTAATCGCCATCCACAAGAGTATGGTTTGTCTTTAATATTAGGTGGAGCAGAAGTTAGCTTGTGGGATGTGGTTACGGCATATACTTATCTTGGAAAATCACTTATGCAACACAATCGTAAGGTGCCGGGCGAACAAACAGGCTTGCAGTATATACGTCAGAAATCTTCGAATGCACGTTCAATTCCGCATTCTATATTTTCGCCCGGTGCAGTGTATGAATGTCTTACAACACTTTCCACATTGGAGCGTCCCTGGGCAGAGACTGGCTGGCGAAATTTTGCATCGTCACAGAAAATTGCGTGGAAAACCGGTACCAGTTTCGGACATCGAGATGCCTGGAGTGTTGGTGTTACACCCGAATATACTGTTGGTGTATGGGTCGGAAACGCATCAGGGGAGGGACGACCCGGCGTTACCGGATTGCAATATGCTTCTCCTGTACTGTTCGAAATGTTCTCTTTTTTGAATGCACGTACCTGGTTTCATCGTCCGAATGATGATATGGTAAACATACCAATCTGTACCAAAAGTGGCTATCGAGCACAGAAATACTGTACGAGTAAAGACATGTTTGTGCCACAATCCTGTGTTTCCGGAACAGCATGTCCGTACCATCGAAAAATATTTCTCGACTCAAGCTACAGGTTTCGGGTGCAAGCTCACTGTTATCCCGTTCAACATATGAAAGATACAGCATGGTTTGTGTTGCCCCCAATACAAGAATGGTTTTATAAAAAAAGAGATGCAACATATACACCTTTACCCGAACTGTATAGCACTTGTGTGAGTCGAAACGAAGAGGTGATAGATGTGATAGTTCCGCAGTATAATGCTGAGATTGTGATGCCGATTTCAGCAGATGAATATGAAGCAAAAATAATATTCGAAGCCGTATATGGAAAACCCAGTACAACATTGTTTTGGCATGTTGATGAAGAATATGTGCAGGCAACACAATATGAACATAAGATAGAGTATACACCTACTGTTGGTAAACATATTTTAGTGATAGTAGATGAATTGGGAAATACGAAAAAAATTCCATTTTCAATCGTTTCATCCCGAAACAAGTAAAAATTCATATTTCCCTGCAATTATTCCATGTATTAGAATAGATTGCTCCAAACAATTTTTTATCTTTGTGCCAAATTTTAGAGAGCTAAACTCATAATAAAAATAGATACTACATGAATAAAAATATTAGAATAGGAATAACTCACGGCGATATTAATGGTGTTAGTTATGAGGTTATTATGAAAGCTTTTGCAGACAACAGAATATTAGAAGACAAAACAGTTATTGTATATGGTTCAGCAAAGGCAGCAGCATTTCATAGAAAACAAACATCAGTACAAAATTTCAATTTCCATCAAATAAAATCAGCAGACGAAGCACAGGATAAATTTGTAAACATTATTAACTGTGGCGAATCTGATCTTCGTGTCGATTTAGGACAAGAAACCGAAGAAGCTGGACGTTCGGCTTATGATGCTTTGCAAGAGGCTGTTAAAGATTTGAAAAGTAATAAAATTGATGTTATTGTTACCGCACCAATAAATAAACATACCATTTCAAAAGCAGGCTTTACCTTTCCCGGACATACCGAGTTTTTTGCATCGGAGTCAGAAACAGACCAATATCTCATGCTTTTAATAAATGATTTAATGCGTGTTGGTGTAGTTGCCGGACATGTACCCTTATCCGAAGTTCCATCTCATATAACTGCAGAAAATATTATGAGTAAATTAGAGGTGTTGAATTCAACATTGCAAGTTGATTTTAATATTAGAAAACCTCGTATTGCGGTACTCGGTCTCAATCCGCATGCCGGAGATAATGGTTTGTTGGGGGACGAAGAAGAAAAAATTATAAAACCTGTATTGGAAGAAGCACGGAAAAATGGAATTATGGCCTTAGGTCCGTATGCTGCCGATGGATTTTTTGGAGCAGCACAATATCGGTCTTTTGACGCTATTTTAGGGATGTATCACGATCAGATTTTGACACCTTTTAAAGCATTAGATTTTGAATCGGCTGTGAATTATACCGCAGGATTACCTATTATTCGGGTTTCTCCGGGCCATGGCACTGCTTATAATATTGCAGGAAAAGATGAAGCATCAGAGAAATCTTTACAAGCAGCAGTCTTTATGGCATGTGATATTTATTCTTCACGAAAAAATAATCAAGAATTAAAACATAATCAATTAAAATAATTCAATGTTAGAATATATTTCAGGAACAGTTAAAACAGTAACACCAACATATGTTGTTATAGATAATAATGGAATTGGGTATTTTATTAATATAACATTGTATACCTGTGAGCAACTTAAGGGAAATTCTAATGCCGTGCTTTTACTTCATGAAATAATTAGAGAAGATACTCATGATTTATTTGGGTTTTTTCATGAAGAGGAGCGAAGATTGTTTCGTTTGTTAATCTCTGTTTCAGGTGTTGGTGCAAATACAGCACGTGTGATTTTATCAAAATTACAAACAGATGAATTAGTACAAGCTATTGTTAACAATGATGTGAAATTAATTCAAAGTGTGAAGGGGATTGGAGCAAAATCTGCACAACGTGTAATTGTTGATTTGCAAGATAAAGTATCTTATGATGGTATTGGAAATGAAAATAATTCTGTTCAAGACAATAGTTTAATGGATGAGGCGTTATCTGCATTGGTTATGTTAGGTTTTGCAAAAAATACTGTGGAGAAGCAAATTAAAAAAATTATTCACGATGACGGAGCAAGCTCTGTTGAGGAAATTGTTAAAATTGCATTACGACGACTGTAATTCTTATGTGTTAATTGTTTGATAACAGATTTTACGAGTGTTTAAAATTTTTAAATTTAAATATCTTTTTTTTATTTTCGGATTGGTAAGTATGCTAATTGTGTTGGCTCGTGCATCTTCTTTTCGGGTAGATTTTGTAGATATCGATACGCCACTCGATTCAATTGATACACCCAAAACTAAGAAACCGCTTATTATTCCAATTCCTGAGGAGTCTCCTAATCTTTTTGAACAAAAGCAACAAGAGTCCCAAGGATTTCGATTGAAACCTTCGCCGGAAGTGTATTATGATGTTTCTTATAATCCCGAATCAGATGAATATATAGCACAAAAAATGATAGGTGATACTCCTGTTGGAGCTCCACAAATATTGACTCCGCAAGAGTATTTTAGATTTTCGGGTAATCAGCGTCGTGAAGATTATTGGAATAACAGAGCTTCGGCATATCGACGAGGTGATGAGTCTGAATTTAAACCTGATTTGGATTTTTTTGAAGATCAAGAAGAAGGTTTTTTTGCCGAAAATCAAGTTGATATTGTTCCACAAGGTGCGGCAGAACTTACATTCGGTTTTCGTCACACCAATAATAGAAACCCTCGTTTTACGAGAAAACAGCAACGAACAACCCAACCGGAATTCGACACTAAAATTCAAATGAGTGTTACCGGGAATATTGGTGATAAGATGTCTCTTGTGGTAAAATATGATACGGAAGCTCAATTTGAATTTGAACGAGAAATAAAGTTGGAATATGAGGGTGATGAGGATGAGATAATTAAAAAAATAGAATTTGGTAATGTATCTATGCCCCTTACCAGTTCTTTGATTACCGGAAGTCAAAGTTTATTTGGAGTAAAGTCTGAATTGCAGTTCGGAAAATTATTTGTGACCGGAGTTTTTTCTCGTCAACAAGGTGATTATAATTCAGTTTCAGTTCAGGGCGGAGCTCAGACTAAAGAATTTGAAGTTCGCAGTGATAATTACGAAGAAGATAAACACTATTTTTTAAGTCATTATTTTAGAGGGCAATATGAGGACGCTTTTGCAAATTCTCCAGAAATAGCGTCTGGTATTATTATTAGAAAAGTTGAGGTATGGGTAACACAAACTTCGTCTGGAAGCGAAAATGCGCGAAATATTCTTGCTCTAACCGATATTGGTGATTCGTATGAAGAAGGTCCTTCCGGAAAAGTATATAATGTGCCCAAAAACGAACAATTATATTCTGATATAAAAAATATTCAAGGTATACGACAGATTAGTAATATATCGTCTCTGTTGCAAGGTAGGTTGGAACAAGGACGTGAGTATGGTAAGGTGGAACAGGCTATTTTGCTCGATCAAAGGCAATATGAGGTAAATACACGATTGGGGTATATTTCTTTGCGTACAGCGGTACAATCGTCTCGTATTTTAGGTGTTGCGTTTGAATATGAGTATAAAGGCCAAATTTATCAGGTTGGTGAATTTTCAAATGGTGGTGTTGAACATCCAGAGGTATTGATTGTGAAAATGCTTAAAAGTCCCCAAACGAATCCGACATATAATAACTGGGATTTGATGATGAAAAATGTCTACTCAATTGGTGGTTATCAAATAAGTAAAGATGATTTTGAATTAAATATCTTGTACGAAGACGATCGCACCGGAACCCCAATACCCTATTTATCTGAAGGTGCTATTAAAGGAGAGCAATTTTTGTCTTTGTTTAATTTAGATAATACAACCGTAGATAATATGCCATATCCTGACGGAATGTTCGATTTTATTGACGGTTATACCATTGATGCATCAAAAGGACTTATCTTTTTTCCTGTCTTAGAGCCTTTTGGTAGTTTTTTGCAGGAGAAAATTAATGATGATGATATAGCTCAAAAATATATTTATACCGAATTATATGATTCTACACAAAGTGCCGCCCGTCAGGTAGCAAATAAGAATAAATTTCTTATTAAAGGTAATTATAAATCAAGTGTGAGTTCCGAAATATTTTTGAATGCAACCCAAATTCAGGAGAATTCGGTGACTGTAACTGCGGGCGGACGGAAACTGGTTGAAGGAAGCGACTATACCGTTGATTACATGGGCGGTTCGGTCAAAATTATTAATGAAGGTTTGTTACAATCTGATGTCAATATTGATATTCAATTTGAAAGTAATCCATTGTTTTCTATGAAAACGAAAACGTTTATGGGAACACATCTTGATTATCGCTATTCTAAAAATATAAATTTCGGCGCAACTCTCTTGCGTTTGAATGAGCAGCCGATGGTTCAAAAAGTGAGTTTTGATGATTATCCGATAAATAACACGATGTTCGGATTGGATGCGAACTACTCGAATGAAGTAAATGCAATAACCACATTTGTAGATAAATATGTTCCCTTTGTTTCAACAAAAGAAGAGTCCTCGGTGCAGTTATCGGCAGAATATGCTCAATTAATACCCGATCAGTCAAAATATATTTCTGATGCGGTGGAGCTTGATAATTTTGAAAATACGGAAGGACGCATTTATCTTCGCGAACCAACTTCTTGGAAAATTGCCACTACACCGCAGGGACAAAAAAATCTCTTTCCCGAAGGTGAGTTTGTCAACAATCGAACTTTTCGGTATAATGCTGCACATATTACGTGGTACGATATTAACCGTTCGTTTTATACCAACAATTCGTTTGTGAGCAAAACAGTGCAGCAACAAACATTTTCACGTGCAGTACAAGAAACAAATTTATTCCCGAATAAAGATGTTGAAGTGTATAATAATCTGCCATTATCATTGTTAAACATTGCCTATTATCCTAACGAACGGGGACAGTATAATTATGACGCAAAAGGAGTTTCCGGTATTTCTTCCGGTTTAAATTCTGATGGTTCTCTTGCTAATCCAAAATCACGCTGGGGTGGATTAATGATTTCGTTAAACACAACTGATTTTGAAGAAACAAACGTAGAGTATATCGAGTTTTGGTTGATGAATCCATTTCAAGATGATTCATTGAAACAACATGAAGGAGGAGATTTTTATATAAACTTGGGGCGAATGTCGGAGGACGTATTACGTGACGGTCGTAAATCTGCAGAAAATGGTCTGGTTGAAGATCCGGAACGATACGATGAAACAGCGTGGGGACATGTGCCGAATTATCTGATTGTAGAAACCGGATTTAGTAGTGATGTTGATCGTACTATACAAGATGTTGGTTTCGACGGTTTGTCTGATGATGATGAACAAATGTTTTTTGCAGATTATTTGAATGATGTACAACAGATTGTTACACCCGAGACATATGAAAAAATTAGTCAGGATCCTTCTGCCGATAACTTTTATTCATACAGAGACAATCGGGGAGTTGAGAAAGATATCGTGTGGCGCTATAAATATTTTAGTAATATAGACGGGAATTCTCCGGAAGGAAATTCTGAAGGAACATCATCGTATCAACCCGATAAAGAGGATGTGAATGATGATAACACTTTGCAAGAAACCGAGGCTTATTATCAATATCACATTAGTTTACGACCGGATGATATGAAGGTAGGACAGAATTTTATTGTTGATGAGTTGGATGAGATTGTAGATAATAAGGATGTTGCTACCTGGTATCAATTTAAAATACCAATAACCACTGAAGAAAAGCAACGAATTGGTGATATTTCTGATTTTCGTGACATTCCATTTATGAGAATGTTTATGCGAGAGTTTGAAGATTCGGTTATATTGCGCATAGCTAAATTTTCTCTTGTTTATAGTAGTTGGCGACGGTATACCGAACCATTATATGAACCCGGTGAATATGATATTTTTAATGATTCGGAATTTGATGTTTCGGTGGTGAGTATTGAAGAAAATAGTAATAGAACACCTATAAATTATGTGTTGCCTCCCGGTATAGAACGTGTGATTGACCCGATGAGTACATCTTTACAGGAATTGAATGAGTCTTCTTTGGAATGTAAAGTTGCTGATTTGGAAGACGGAAATTCAAAAGCAGTGTATAAGAATTTTAATAAAGATTTACGTCAGTTCGGACGGATGGAAATGTTTATTCATGCTGAGGCTCTCATAGGCGAAGAGCAAATAGTTAATTCCGGTGATTTGGTAGCCTTTATTCGTGTTGGTTCCGATTTTACCGAGAACTATTATGAGTACGAAATACCACTTGAATTTACACTTCATGAAAGTGAAGGTGTGGCAGGATATAATAATAACAGTTATAATGACAGGCTGTTGGTGTGGCCGGAAGATAATAAATTATCTATAGATTTATCGGTGTTTACGGATGTTAAATTAGAACGTGATGCAATGATGAATAATGGGGTGATTTCTGATTTGGAATTATATCACACCTATTCGATTACACACGGAAATAATAGGGTTATTGTAAAAGGGAGTCCGAGTATTAGTAATGTGAGAACCATTATGATAGGAGTGAGAAATCCGAAAAAAACATCACGCAATAATTTAGATGACGGTTTGCCAAAATCAGGTGTTGTATGGTTTAATGAATTGCGACTGACCGATATAAATGAACAAGGTGGGTGGGCTGCTATAGCTTCTGCTCGAGTAAATGTTGCCGATTTTGCGACACTTTCGTTTGCCGGAAAAACCAGTAAACCGGGATTTGGTAGTATCGACCAAAAAGTATTTGAACGAAGTTTGGAAACATTGTATCAGTATGATGCTGCTTCTAATGTGTCGCTTCATAAATTTTTTCCGGAAGATTGGGGATTGAATATCCCATTCTATGCAGATATTTCAGAAATATTTATTACCCCACAATATGACCCAACAAATCCTGATATTTTGTTGGATCAATCGCTCAATAATTTGAATACTCAATCGCAACGTGATTCGTTGTTGAACATTACTCGTGATTATACGAAAAGTATGAGTTATAATTTTACGAATGTTAAAATTTCTAATAAATCGGGTAAACAAAGTCCTTTGAATATTAGTAATTTTTCTACCAATTATGCATATAGTACTCGTTTTATGCGAAATGTTGATTATATCAAAAATTATAATCACAGGTATGCTTTTGGCTTGAACTATAACTACACCATGCGTCCGAAAAATTATACGCCGTTCAAAAGCAATAAAATAAGGTTGATTCGTGATGTGAATTTTTACCTTTTACCAACCTCTGTGACAGTGAAAAACGATTGGGAGCGTGTGTATAAGGAGCAACAACGAAGAAATATGTCTTCGGATATTAAACTTCCCGTTTTGGCAAGCAAGTGGTTTGATTGGAATAGAACATATGCGGTTAATTATAATCTTGCAAAAAATATTAAACTCTCATACGATGCGGTCAATTATGCCCGAATAGATGAGCCGGAGGGAGTTATTGATAAAACAGATGAGGAATTATGGAATGAGTATAAGCAAGAAGTGTGGAATAATCTGCAAGCCTTTGGTGATAATCAGCAATTTTCTCAAAAAGTTGGGGTAAACTACAAAATTCCTATTGATAAGATTTCTTTGTTTGATTGGATTAATTCTAATTATAAATATTCCGGTACGTATAATTGGGATAGAGGTGCTGAGTTGAGCTCGGGAGTTGATTTTGGAAATGCCATTAAAAACTCAAATACAAAATCGTTAAATACAAATCTTAATGTTACTCGTTTGTATCAAAAATCGGAATATTTAAAAACAGTAGAAAAACGTATGCGTCGGAAGGGAAGTTCAGTGCAGCGTAAGGAAACAGTGAAGTATGATAATAATGGCATTTCAATGAAAAAGAATGAAGTTTACCTTATTAAACATAATTTAAAAACAAAGGATGTTCGTATCACAGTTGTTGATGAAAATAATCAATTGATACAAGGGCAAACGAAAATTACCTCTGAACAAGAAGCAGAATTTATTCCGGTTCGTGATGCTCAAAATACTCGTATTGTTGTTGTAGGTAGGAGAGATATATCCGAGTCGGCACTTACAAAAATTACCGATAATGTGGTCAATTTGTTGATGATGACAAAAACAGTTTCTATTAATTATTCGGTAACAGAAGGAACATATATTCCGGGTTATAAATATAATACAGAGTATCTCGGCTTGTCTCAAACAGCCCCCGGAATCTATAATCCCGGTTTAGCCTATGTGCTCGGTATGATTCCCGATAATCTCGATAAAAACCTTACTACAGATCATTGGATTGTTGATAATGATTTATTGAGCGAAAAATTTAAACAAACATATTCGAACCAATTACGTTTGCAGGCTTCAATGCAACCGCTTAATAATATGCGTGTTACATTAAATTCGAGTCGCCAATTTTCTGAAGATATTATGCGATATATGGTTGGTGATAATGATGGTGATGATAATTATAATAATGAGCAAGTTAGTGGCGGTTTTTCGATTACCTATAATACAATTTTAACCTCTTTTAATTCGGATAAAGCGTATACTTCGTTTCGGAAAAATAGAATTGAGATAGCACAACGCTTAGCTCAAGAGCGGTTTGGAAATACCTACGAAATTAATCCTGATACCGGCTTTCCTGAGTATTACAACGAAACATCTCAGGATGTATTGTTACCGGCTTTTTTATCTGCTTATTCCGGACAAAATCCTCAAGACGTGTATATTGATGATTATTTTACACCTCTGTTTTCTGATGTAAAATCTTTTTTACGAACGCTTAACTGGCGCGTTTCCTATAATGGTTTGTCGAGATTGGATTTATTTAAGGAATATTTCAAGTCAATAAATATTAATCATGCCTACACGTCTTCATACACTGTTGGCGGCTATGAGTCATTTACGTCTGGGACTTCTTTCGATAATGAATTTTATGTAAATCCATCTGATGGAAAAATTTATCTCATGCCGCAATATGATGTGCAAAATGTGAGTATTTCCGAGCGCTTTAATCCTATTATTGGAATTGATGCTCGCTTACAAAATAATTTTACGGGAAAAATTGAAATTCGTAATAATCGTTCTATAACATTGTCGTTTACCAATACGGAAATATCTGAAAATTTAGGTTTTGAATATGTTATTGGTGGTGGATATGTGTTTGAAAATTTCAAATTAAGTCTTAACAATAAATCGTATGATAATGACCTAACTATTCGTCTTGATTTTTCCGTGCGTGATAATCAAACGGTTCGTCGAAATATTGTAGAAGATGTGACGAGGGTAATATCCGGTACCAAAATGTATTCTCTCGAATCGTATGCTGATTATATGTTGAATGAGCGATTTACGCTTCGTGTCTATCTCGATTATAATATGAACTCTCCATATACCAACGGATATCGAACATCGAGTTGGAGTGGAGGAATTAATTTACGTTTTTCGTTGATATAGTATGAAAAAAATTCTGTGTGTAGTATGTTTTTTTGGATTTTTGAATTTTGCATTTTCGCAAAATCAAGATTCAGTGCAGGTAGATTCTATTATTGTTCATACTGTTGAAGCTTTTCGGTACAATGATACGTATACTAAACGTATTTCTACTGCTATTGATACGAGCATTGATGTATTTCACGAATTTGAACCACATCAGCCTTTGTCTGAATATCATGTTAATCTTGGATATTATGGAAGTCCTTCTTTTTCATTAACGAATCCGCAAGAGTTTTCTTCTCATTTTTTTATTCAGCCATTTTATGAACGTCTTTTTTTGAAAGATAATATGAATCAGTATATTGCACGTAAACCATATACTACTTTTACGTACTCTTCAGGGGATTTAGAACAACAGCATATTTCATTTATTCATACACAAAATTATTCTAAAGATTTAAATGTTGGTATTCGCTTGCGATATTATAAAAGCAATGGAGAATATAGCAATCAAGTTGTTTCGGGACGTCATATTTCACCCTGGTTTAGTTATACCGGTGATATGTATTCTATACACGGTATGTATGCTTTTAATTATCTTTCGCATGATGAAAATGGCGGGCTGATACGTGATAGTTTAATAGAGTATCCGCTTTCTATGATTATGAATCTTTCTGATGCTCATTCCGAAAAAAAATATCAAGAGGGAGAGCTGGTACAAAAATGGAATCTCGGAAGCAGATCTCTCATTCCCGATACGAGCCGTGTGCATATGCCACACTATTCTCAAGCTTTTGGTCATGCTTTATCTTTCGAAAAGTCAGATTTTGTGTATATTGATAATGACATTCCTGCATCTTATTATCCGGCTATATTGTTTGATTCTACAAAGACGCACGATACTATTCTTGTTTCTCATCTCACCAACACCTTGTTTTATGAGTTTTCGGAAAATGGAGAACGAGATTTTGTTGCACATGTTGGCATTGGACATACATATAGTTTTGATTCGTTTCGAGATTATTTGAATGAATTTCCCGATAAGACTTACAATTCATTTTTTTATGAAGGGTATGTGTTATATGAAACAAGCATGTTTGATATAGATCATACACATGATATTGTTCTTGCGGGTTATTTTGCGGGTGATTATAATTCTCACACAACTTTATCTCGTTCCGATTTTATGCTTGGCAATCATGCGAACAGCATAGAAATTCAGTACGATGTTTCTCGACAGACACCGGAAGGCATTTTAGAACATTTTCAGTCCAATCACGTTGTTTGGGATACCGACTTTGAACCTGTTTTTTCGCAAAAGATAGGTGGAACGCTTTCGAGTGATTTTGAGAATATATCTCTTTCTGCCTCTTTGTTGCAGATTAATAATATGGTGTACCTTTCCGATGATTTAGACTTGCAACAATTATCGTCACGTACCTTTGTTACTCAGTTTGAAATACGGAAAAAAACACATTTATGGCGGTTTGTGTTAGATAACAGAGCTGTTTTTCAACGAGTTGAATCGCATGCACTTGATTTACCAGAATGGATTAGTTATAATGCAGTGTATTATTCCGGAAAAGTATTTAAGAATTTAATAGAAACACATATAGGTTTTGATTTTATGTGGTTTTCAAAATATAATGCTCCTTCATATATTCCTTCGTTGAGTGTATTTGCCTATCAAAATAATCAAGAAATTGGACATTATCCGATTACCCAAATTTTCGTGTCATTGAAATATAAACCAGTACGAATTTCATTAAAATATAAAGGTTTATATAGTGCTTTGGTTGAAAAGAATTTTTTGTTTCCGCACTATCCTCAACAATCAGGTTCTTTATCATTTGCACTGTCGTGGTTTTTCTTTAATTAGTGTTCGTCTCTAGAGTCTAATTACGTTGTTATAAAATGGTTGTAGGGTTGGAAGGGAGATTGGTTGAGGAAGCCAAATTATCTCGATGCTTTGTGGGGACAAGCCATGGCGTTGTTTGTATCAAAATTTTAAATAAATCGTACCAAAAAAATGTATTTATCAACTGACTACAGAAAAGCCTTCAAACGAAAAACCTCGTAAACAGTCGTGTATATTCATGCGTTTTTTTCCTTCTAATTGTATATCGCTTGGAAAAATGTAACCATCGGCACAGGCAATGCTGAGTTTTTCTTTTGTTTGAGCAATAGTTCCGATTTTTTCTTGTACTTGTGAAGTTTTATATTCAGCATTAAAAATTTTGCATATATATGTTTGTGAGTCGTTAGAAATTCGAAACCACGCAGCAGGATAGGGCGAAAATCCACGTATATGATTGTAGATGTCCAGTACAGCTTTGCTCCAATCAATTTTACAGGTTTCTTTCGATATTTTTGGAGCAGGTTTAAGTATATCATTTGATTCCAATTTTTCCTGAGGAATAGTGTTGATCGTACCCGCTTCGATATTTTCGATAGTTTCCATAATCAATTCACCACCAAGATTCATAAGCGTATCATGTAAGTCTCCTGCTTTTGCTGTATGGGGGATAGATGCTTTTTTTTGTGCAATTACATGACCCGTATCAATGGTGTCATCTATAAAAAAAGTGGTAACACCTGTTTCTGTTTCTCCATTTACAATAGCCCAGTTTATAGGAGCAGCACCTCTGTATTGAGGAAGGAGAGAGGCGTGTAAATTGAATGTTCCGTGAGAGGGTATTTCCCAAATTACTTTTGGAAGCATACGAAACGCAACAACAACAATAAGGTTAGGCTTCAGGTTTTGTATAGTTTCGACAAATTCAGAATCACGCAATTTTTCAGGTTGCAATACTGGAATGTTTTGAGATTCCGCATATTTTTTTACCGGTGACTGCTGAAGTTTTTTTCCTCGACCAGCCGCTTTGTCTGGCACCGTAACAACAGAGACTATCGAATAATTATGTTTGACGAGTAAAGAAAGTGGATGAACCGCAAAATCCGGAGTCCCCATATATATTATCCGCAGCGGATGAGTCATATATTATTGTGTTTTAAACGGATTTTTAAAAATTCGTTTGAAGAAATTTTGTTGAATAAGATGTTCATCATCGTAATACCCGTAGCCGTATTGTTGTCCGTATTTACCATATCGATACCCAAAACTGTTAATCATATCAACATCATTAATTAAAAGAGAAAGATTTTTAATTTTATTCTCTTTATGAATATCATTAATAAATTTAAGAGAGCTTTTGTTGGTATAATTTTGTCGCATAACAAAAACATTTATATCAGAATATTTTGATATAGATAATGTGTCAGCAACAAGTCCAATAGGAGGAGTGTCAAAGATAATGTAATCGTAACCTTTTGTTTGTATTGCATCAATAAATCCCGTAAACTCCTTACTTTCAATTAGTTCAAGAGGGTTTGGTGGAATTGGTCCTGAAAGAATAATATCTAAATTTTTTGTGTCACTTTTAATTATAATATCTTCAATGCTATTTCTACCAATTAAATAGTTGGTAATACCAAGAGAAAAATTAGTATTGAGCATTTCATGTAATTTTGGTTTTCGTAAATCGAGACCAACAATAAGAACACGTTTGTTATTCATGGCTATCATTGTAGCCAAATTTAATGCACAAAAGGTTTTACCTTCACCACTCACTGTAGAGGAGAATGAAATAATTGGTGTATTACTTTTGTTCTTACTCAAGAAGAATGTGAGATTTGTACGTATTGTTCTAAACGATTCAGCAATAGATGATTTGGGATGTTTTTTTACCGGAATAGCCTCATCTTCACGTCTGTTGTGAGCAACAGATCCGAGGATAGGAATAGAACAGGCATGTTCTATTTCTTCTCGTTCAACAATTTTATTATTAAAAAAGTCTTTTAAAATGATGATAATCCCCGGGATAAGACATGCTAAAAAGAGAGCAATCAGATAATTTAATAATCGTTTGGGAGATATTAATTCAGTATTTTCTATGTATGCTTCATCAATAAATTTCAAGTCAGGAAGATTTGCAGCTTTCGTAATACCCACTTCTGCACGTTTTTGGAGCAGATAGTTGTATATATTGTTATTTAACTCAAAGCGACGCTGAATATTTATTAATTCGCGTTCTGTTTTCGGTAATTTTTTTATGTCAATATTTATGGTTGCAATTTCTTTGTTAAGTTCACTAATTTCAAGTTTTGTTGCTTCAATAAGATTATAGACATTATCTAAAAGAGAATTGATAGCTGATTCAATTTTAACATTAATAAGCTTTAAACTTGGGTTATTTTTAGTTGCACTGTACTTAATAACTTGTTTTTCGGCATATAATTCGCCAAGTTGCGTAATTAGTGCATTTAAAGAAGGGTCTTGAACTCCTATAACAGAAGGAGTAATCATATCCTGCAAATTGTTCTTTTCCTGTATTGTTTGTAAGATATACTGATAATATTTCAGTCGAATATCAAGTAATGATTTCTTAGACTGATATTCTTCAAGTTTTTCAAATAAAGCCGATCCCTCAATACTTAAATCGATAATTTTATTGTCGGAGCGAAATGTTTCTAAATTTTGTTCAGCTCTATTTAAGGAGTCAACAATTTGCATTAACTGAGAGTCAATAAATTCAATTGTTTTAAGAGAAGTTTTGTTTTTTTCTTGTAAATCATTTTCTATTGCAACAAGAATAAGAGTGTTCAAGAAATTAACAACCTTTTCGGGCACAGTTCCCTGAAACCGTAAGTCGAGAATCGTTCCCTTTTTGAATGATGCTTCGACCGTTAAATTCTTTAGATACTGTTTGGTCAGTTTATGATAATCATTGATTCGTGCAATATATGTTTCATCAATAATAGTTTCATTTTTATCAGCCGAAATTTTAAAAGCACCTGATTTTATGACACTAAATATATATTTGTCGCTTTGATACTGTTGATTGAAAAGTAATTTTTTTGAAACAGAATTAGAATCACGAGGAATTTCAAGTTTGTATTCTTTTTCAGAAAGAATGGTTATAAAGATAGGTTCTCCCAGAATTTCATGCTCTTTTAGTGTTTCAGAAAAAACTGTATCTAAAACAATACGTATGGGGCAGTCGTTGTATATTTCAACATCGTTAACTCGCCCTTTATGTTTGTAAGAAACACGGTAATTTAAACGCTCTAAGGTTTTTTTTGTAAGTGTATATGATTGAAGAATGCCAATATAATTGTCGATGTTTTGTCCGTTTCCACCACCAAGTGTTCCGAATTCTTTCATAATAGAACTCATTGCACCCATTGCATCTTCTTTTTCGGTTATCATTACCGAGTTTTTTGACTCGTATACCGGCGTAGAATAACGGTTTATAATAAAAGCTAAAATGAGAGCACATGTAATGGTAATAGCAAACCATTTCCAATTATTCAAAAATAGAAAAAAATATTTTTGAATATTTATGTTTTCTTCCTCTTCTTGTGATAGATTGCTGTTATTCATTAGTTTATCGTTGTATGTAGTAGAGAGTTAAAACAAAAGTGTAAATTGAATTCACAAATAATGAAATTGTGGGGGTATTAAGCCGGAATGATTTCAGCTTCAAGGGTTCAACAATAATAATATCCCCCGGTTTAACATAGAAATTTTTGTCAGATATTATTTGTTCATCGGTAAGGTCTATTCGGAATGTTTCATTTTGTTTACTCGATGTCCTGATTATCATAACTCTTTTTTTGTCGGCATATTGATTAACATCACCGGCAAGAGCAATTGCTTCAAAAATACTTAATTCATTTCTATATACAAAAAAACTACCGGGTCTGTTTACCTCACCTAAAACTGAAACTTTAGCATTAAGTAATTTTACTATAACTGATGCTTCTTTGAAGTATTCATTAACCTTTTCTTGAATGAGTGCTTCTGCTTCAAAAATAGTTTTTCCGGCAACTTGAATTGTATCGATAACCGGAAGTTTAATATATCCTTCTGGATTTATTGTAAACCCTTTTAATGTAATAGAGGTTTCACTGGTAATGTTTGTATAACTATTGTTATCTAAATTAAACAAATTATTAATCTCTTCGTTAATACTTAAAATACGAACATAGACAACATCACCAACTTGAAGCGTATTTTCAGTAATCTTTTTAGGATATGAAATTGTTTCATTATTATCTGGTCGATTGTATAAATACATACTGTTTTTTCGACTCGTGCAACTCGATACTAATAATAGAATTACCGATAAGTATACAATAAATTGCTTCATATATGTGAATTTTTGCAAATGTAGGATTTTTTTTTATATAAAATATCTTTTTTAATTGGTTTTGTACTCGTATGAGATTGTTCTTAATTCTTCGTTTGCTTGTACAATTTTCTTTTTTAGAGATTCTTTATATTCAATTAATTTTTGTCCAAGACTCTTATCTCTCGTTGCAATGATTTGTGCAGCCAAAATACCAGCGTTAAGAGCACCATTTATGCCAACAGTAGCAACAGGGATTCCGGGAGGCATTTGTACAATAGCCAAGAGCGAATCAAGTCCGTCTAAGCTCGCTTTGATAGGTACTCCAATAACCGGAAGTGGTGTCATAGAAGCGATGACTCCGGGTAAATGTGCCGCCATTCCTGCTGCAGCAATTATAACATCTATACCGTTTTCTTGTGCATTTTTTGCAAATTTTTCAACTGCTTCGGGAGTTCGGTGAGCAGATAATGCGTTTATTTCAAAAGGAATTTGTAATTCGTTTAATACTTGTGCCGCTTTTTCCATAACCGGCAAATCGGAGGTGCTCCCCATTATAATACTTACTTGTGCTTTCATATGTTTATATTTAATTATTATATAGAGATACTTGATAAATTAACAAAACAGGTAGAACAATCAAAGATAATAGCTTGTGAAGTATAATAATTATTATCTTCGATGTTTCATGTTTTTTTCGCAAAGATTCAAAAAAAATGTAATTTTGCAAAATAATATGGGACAATTCAATATACAACTGCACGACAAAGAATTCACACTGTATAAAAAATATTCTGATATTCAGAATAATATAATACGAGTTGCTGATTCTTTAAATTTTGTTTTAGGCACACAAAAAGAGGTGGTTTGTTTGTCGGTACTTAATGGTGCTTTTATGTTTACGGCAGATGTTTGTAAACATTTACATTGTACACCTTATGTATCGTTTATTAAACTAGCATCTTACAAAGGACTCGAAACAACAGGTGTGGTGGATTCCTTAATTGGTTTGGATGTTTCTATTGAAGGCAAAACGCTTGTTATTATCGAGGATATTGTTGATACGGGTAATACTATCGAATATTTATATAATCTCTGTATAGAATTACATGCAAAAGAAATATTTGTTGTAAGTTTGTTGTTCAAACCGAATGCATACAAAAAGGAGGTTCCTATTTTTTCGTGTGCCTATGAAATTCCAAATGATTTTGTTGTTGGCTATGGGATGGATTATGATGGATTAGGAAGGAATTTGAAAAATATTTATGTGTTAAAATAAAAAAAGGTATGATAAATTTAGTGTTATTTGGTCCTCCGGGGGCAGGAAAAGGAACATATTCAGAGAAAATAGTTGAAGATTTCGGGCTAATTCATATTTCAACGGGTGATTTGTTACGAAAAGAAATTGCCGAAAAAACGGAACTTGGAATGTTTGCAAAAACCAAAATGGACACAGGAGCATTTGTTCCCGATGATGTTGTAATTGGTATGATTAATAATATGCTTGAAGCACATAACCATGCCAAAGGTTTTATATTTGACGGTTTTCCTCGAACAGTAGCACAAGCAGAAGCTCTTGATATTCTTGTGAAAAGTCGTAATATGGATATTACTCAAGTTATTGCTTTTGAAGTAGAAGAAGAAATCCTTATTGACCGTATACTCTTACGTGGTAAAGAGTCAGGGAGAGTGGATGACCAAAATTATGATACAGTGAAAAAAAGAATTTCTGTGTATCACGAAAAAACAGCACCCGTTAAAGACTATTATGCTTCTCAGAATAAATTATGTGACGTACGAAACGAAGGAACTATAGACGAGGTGTATGCCCGTGTTAAACAAGTTCTTTCTTTATAAATTTTTTAAATGGCTTCATCTTCCTTTGTTGATTATATCAAAATATTTTTTCGTTCCGGTAACGGTGGTAGTGGGTCTGCTCACTTGTATCGTGATAAACTCACCGCTAAAGGTGGTCCTGACGGAGGTGATGGTGGTCGTGGCGGTCATATTATTTTGCGTGGTAATGAAAACGTGTGGACTTTATTGGCTCTCCGTTACAAAAAACATATTTTTGCCGGTCACGGTGCTGCCGGTTCAGGCGGTTGCAAAACCGGTGCTTTTGGTAAGGATGTGTATATCGATGTTCCGCTCGGAACTATCGGGCGTGTTGCTGAAACCGGTGAGTTTATTTGTGAAATTACTGAGCATAATCAAGAAGCGGTGCTTGTTTCGGGTGGACGTGGTGGTTTGGGAAATACACACTTTAAGTCTCCTACCAATCAAACACCTCGATATGCTCAAACAGGTGAAGAGGGCTTTGAAGGCTGGTATTCATTCGAATTAAAGGTTCTTGCAGATGTGGGGCTTGTTGGATTTCCAAATGCCGGAAAATCAACGCTTTTGAGTGTTATCTCTGCTGCGAAGCCTAAAATTGCAGATTATCCGTTTACAACTCTTGTTCCGAATCTTGGAATTGTTCCTCATCGTGACCATACATCTTTTGTGGTTGCTGATATTCCCGGAATAATTGAGGGGGCTCATGAAGGAAAGGGGATAGGGCTTCGGTTTTTACGTCATATCGAACGTAATGCGGTTCTCTTGTTTATGGTTCCGGCTGATGCAAAACATATTGCCGAGGAATATGCTATTTTATTGAAAGAACTGGAATTGTATAATGAGGAATTATTGGATAAACCTCGACTTTTGGCAGTAACGAAATCTGATTTGTTGGATGAAGAATTGCAATCAATGATTCGCCATGAATTGCCGGAAGATATTGAAACAATTTTTATTTCATCGGTTACCGGTCATCACATTCCTGAGTTAAAGGATATTATTTGGAAATTTTTACATTAAGAATAGTATATGGAATATTTAGAATTAATAGACAGACAGTTGCTCCTTGCAATAAATGGGTTCAATTCGCCATTTTTGGATTTCATCTTTTATCATATTTCGCAAACCATTACCGGTATGCCTTTATACTTGTTTATTATCTATTATTTCTTCAAAAAATTTTCGAAACCACGTGCTTTTCAATACACCGTTGTGTTAGTCTTAAGTGTTGCATTGGCTGATTTAACATCGGTTCATTTATTTAAAAATCTATTTGAGCGATACCGACCAAGTCATAATACCGAAATACAAGATATGCTTCATTATGTTAACGAATACCAAGGTGGAAAGTATGGTTTTGTGTCTTCGCATGCTGCGAATTTGTTTGCTTTAGCAACTTTTTTACTGCTCGTATTTAAACGAAATGCATTGACCATATTTGTGTTTATCTGGGCATGCCTCGGTTCGTACAGTCGTATGTATTTGGGTGTACATTATCCTTCCGACATTATTGGCGGGGCCTTGTTGGGGGCTCTTATTGCCAATATATTGTATCGCTTCTATTTTGTAAATATGACGAATACACCATCTGCCGAAAAATCGAAAATGGT
>JAQICB010000160.1 GCA_027858745.1 Bacteroidales bacterium | reverse complement strand
TACATGATTACAACAAATTATTACATAAATCGCAGATTTACAGCAATTCTACAAACGAAACTTTTGGCTCATCAACAGTTCACAGTGTATCTTACAATCTTTTTCCCTTAATAATCCTCGGAAACAATGCAATAAGTGCAATAAGCAAAAGCATGTGAATTAAATCTCCGGTATGGTATCCAAAATATCCAATAACCCAAAAAATTATAAAACCACCGCAATTATATAGAGTATATTATTCATTATTATATTTATTAAAATGCGTGTGCAATTTTTTCTAAAATTTTTATTTTAAATTCTATAGTAAAGTTAAAGTCTCTTAGAGCATAAATGTTATACAAATACAATATAAAGTTACATAAGTCACATATTTCTACTTTTTCAAATATGCCCGACTATTACAACCTGAGTTCGATATAATTTTTTAGGTTCAGAACGCTTATAAATACTGAGGTTCCATCAAAAATAATGAAATAATAACGGCTAATTTTAAATTATTTTTGAGCTGAAGATTGCTGTTTATAAGAGGAAAAATATGCTTCTAAAATTTATGAATATTTTTTTACGATAGAATGCGGCAATCGAAGAAATCACCAATTCCTCCTCACCCTTCCAATATCTCCCGATACACCTCAGCATAAGAATCAACGCCTTTTTGCAAATCATAATAGTGATGTGCTACCTCACGTAATTGCTTTGATGTGTCCGGTGATATTGTATCTGAAAGAATTGATTCTGCAATACGTACATATTCGTCTTCGGTATGATTATAAACAACATGCCCCTGCTCACATGATTGCATAATTGTTTCAACATCACCTACTCCGGCATTACATACCAATGGTATTCCTAAACCTAACAATTCTCCCATTTTAGTGGGTGAGGATGCTTTTTTGGAATATACCGGTTTTATAAAAAATACTGACCAATCAGATAAAGATGCATATAGCGGAACCTCATCTCTGTTGGCACTCACAATTCGTAAGGCTGATGCCGGAATATCTTTGCGAAATGCTATTCGTTCGAGTTCTTCGGGATTGTCGGGTGTTATGCATAAAAAAACAGCATGTTGATTTTTTGTATACACTATTTTGAAAAAATCGAACATTTCTTCGGTCATATACCAGGTTCCAAATGAACCGAGGTAGCTCAGCACAAATTGTTCGGAACTAATGTCTAATTGTGTGCGAAATGAGTTTTGTTTTTTTGTTGAAATCTCTTGAGCATCGAAAAAATCTAAATCCACACAACAAGGAATAACATGTATTGGGCTTGGGTGAGATTGAAAAATCGGCCAGGTTTCTATTTCTTGTTTACCGTTTTCGGTTAAACTAATTATATGTGATGCTTCTGAAATAAATGTTTTTTCTAATTGCTTAACGTGCTTGTAAAGCAATTTGAACAAAAATGAATTATAATTCCAGATTCCACCTTCGATTCGCTCGTCGGGCCAAAACCCACGCATATCAAAAACCCAGGGAAGATTATATGTTTTTTTTATATAGACCCCCACTTGTGCAGCAACATAGCTTCGGCAATGCACAATATCAACGTTCTCTGAGCGAACAATCTCTTGTGCTTTTTTTTGCATTTGCTTAATGTCGTACAATGTCGAAAATACTTTTGGGCGAGATGTGTATTGTAATGGATGCCAGGTAATATGATGTGTGTGTAGAAGTGTGACTATCGATTTTTCTCGTTCGGCATATTTATCGGCTTTTTCGCAACTGATAATGTGAATCGTATATCCTTTTTTCTGCAAGCCTATGAGATATGGAATAACCTGTGACTGTCCCAAATTATCGGTCATGCCATCGTAAGAAATATAGAGTACGGTTGTGTTCATAAAAACATTATTTTGTTCGGTTATATGTTATTACAAAGCGTTGCATAAGTATCATCAACCATAGACGATTGTAAACATGATGCTGATTTTTATGCAAAAACAAATGAATAAGCCGTTCCACCTCCGAATAATTGAAGATTCCGACAGATTCTATAGATTCTTTGCTGAGATAATCGTGAATTAAATACTGCAATTTTCCTCGTAACCACTGTTGCAATGGAATAGAAAAGCCCCATTTCGGACGGTCAAATAATTCGGCAGGAATATATTCATACAAGACCTGCTTTAAGAGATATTTTGAAATATCCCCTTTCTTTTTAAGTTCGGGAGAAAGATTCAATGCAAATTCAACAAGTGTATGATCTAATAGTGGTACCCGCGCTTCGAGAGAATACTGCATACTTGCTCTATCAACTTTAGTAAGCAAATCTTCGCATAAATAATAGCGCATATCAAAAAAAGCTTGATTTTCTGCAGGTGTCAATATTCTATTAAGATTTCCGGGCTGTTCATCAATAGAAATAGAACGAGATATGTCAGGAGAAAGTACCCGATTAATTTCGGAACGAGAGAAATACCCTTGTTCCTGCGAAAAAATATGACTCGGCATATTGTCTGAGGGATGCAAAAAGACTTTTCCCGCACGTTTGTACCTGTCTGTGCCATATTGCAAAACAGAACCGGCAAACGTGTGAGCATGTTTCCAGAAAGGTTTGTGCAATCGTTCTGCCCAATTGTATGCCCCATAACCCATATACAATTCATCGCCACCATCACCGGACAAGCTCATACTCACATGTTGGCTCGCCAGTTCAGAAACCAGCATAGTTGGTATAGCAGACGAATCTGCATAGGGTTCATCGTACACAGAAAAAAACTGTTCAATTTTATCTAAAGCATCTTGTTCAGAAACAATCATTTCGTGATGTTCGGTGCCTAAAAAATCTGCTACTTTGTGTGCATATGTTTGTTCGGCATACTGTGCATGTTCAAACCCAATTGTGAAGGTTTTGAGTTTTGTATTCATATTTCGCTGTGCCACGGCCGCCACGAGAGATGAATCGACACCACCACTCAAAAAACAACCAAAATCCACATCACTTTGCAAACGGTATCGTACCGACGATTCTACCAAGTCTCGCAAGGTTTCACGAGCCTGCACAAAATCCGTCATACAGGATGATGAAATTTTTTTGGAGATATCCCAATACGACTTTAGAAGAAATCCATCTTCGGAAATCTCTGCCCAATTCCCTGCCGGTAATTTATGAATATGCGTATACATTGTATCCCGTATACCGGTATATCCGCTATGCAAAAAAAATGGAATGGCAGAAGAATTAATCTCCGTATGTGCTTGTACATATTTCAAGGCACATAAAGATTTCAATTCCGAGGCAAAAGCACAGGTGTGTCCGTCCCAAAAATAAAATAAGGGTTTAATACCCATTCTATCGCGAGCAAGAGACAGCGTTTTGGTATGTGTATCGTACAGAGCAAAGGAAAACATACCATTACAAAGCGACAGCGTTTGCTCTATACCCAGCAATTCGAGTAATTCGAGCAAAACCTCTGTGTCTGAACTTGTGGTAACAGGCAGTTGATATTCTCTGCGTAAGTCATTATAATTATATATTTCGCCATTGTACACTATCACAAATCGTCCGCTCTGCGAAGTCATAGGTTGATTTGCGGCATCAGACAAATCGATAATTTTGAGCCGTCGATGAGCAAGCCCAACATGCGAATCAGAAAAAAAACCGTCAGCATCAGGACCTCTGTGGGTAATGCGAGCCGTCATATTCTCCAGTTCATTGGGAGAACAGGATTGTGCCGGAGAATAATATCCTGCAATGCCACACATATTTTTCTATATATTTTTAATTTTCAGCACCATACCCGGATGAATTTTGGCATTATGAGCAAGATTATTCAGTCGACGCAAATCAGTAATTGATACATCATTATATTTTTGTGCAATATCCCACAAAGTATCACCCGAGCGAACCGTATAATAGGTATATTCCCCATCTTTATTAGTTGACCGTGTAGCCTGATGAGTGACCACTTGCCCCGAAGCTCGTTGCTTTTGTGCAAAAGACATCGAATTTAAACCTTCATAATAATCTTTTTTACTTTCGAGAACATATATTTGCAAATTTTGTCCGACCCTGATAGTATTTCCTCGAATACCATTCCAGGAACGCAACTGCGAAACATAGACATCAAACCATTCAGCAATAAAACCGAGATTATCGCCGGCTTTCACGGTATAATTCACCGGCACTTTTATATTTGACTGTGCAATACGAATAGAATCGGCTATTCGCACCGAATCACGATATGCAATAATAGACGTTTGCATATGAATAAACGGCACTACATATTCTACCGGCAAATACAAAGACATACCATATTGCGAAGGTGGAATATAATCTAACTTATACTGCGGATTCAAATCGTGTAACAATTTTTCCGGAATATCGAGAATAAGCGAAATTTCACTAAAATTCATTGCATGCTTAACCATTACCGTATCGACCGCAGGAGGATATTGCACTTTACGAGGATACAAATTATGTTCGGTATGATGTTCGAAAATATAAAAAGCAGCAGTATATGCAGGCACATACCCGCGAGTTTCACGAGGCAAATGATAATAAATATCCCAAAAATCACGTTTTCCGCCCGAACGAGCAATAGCCTTCCGAACATTTCCCGGACCACAATTATAGGCCGCAAGAGCAAGAACCCAATCATCAAACATTGTATGTAATTGCGATAAATATTGTGCAGCTGCATGTGTTGATTGAATTGGATCTTTTCGCTTATCAATATACGAACTTACCGAAAGTCCGAACATTCTCCCGGTTGCCGGCATAAATTGCCATAAACCGGTAGCCCCTGCCCAAGAACGAGCTCGCGGATTCAATGCAGATTCAATTATTGCCAAATATTTAAGTTCATGCGGCACATCGTATTGTTCAAATATTTGTTCAAATAAAGGAAAATAATATTCAGCCAAGCCCATCATAATTTCCACCCGTTCTCGATATTTAAAACCATACACATTTATGTAGGCTCTCACATGTTTGTTATACACCAAAGGCACAACCGACTGCATAGATTCAATTCTGGATTTATACACCTCATCAGAAAATTCGGGTACAAAAGAAGTATCCGAATCGAGAGGACGCGATACATACGAATACACATCAGATTGTTTCACATACCAGAGGTTAATAATTTCATCTAAATTTTCATCGAACTGCGATGCGAGCGTCGTGTCTTCATTCGAAAAAAGGGTATCTTGAGCGATTAAACCCGGAGAGATACACAGAAATATATATAATAAGTGTAGAATTTTCATATGTTTATTTTTTTGTAAGATCATAAAAAGCCTGTTCCAATGATTTTTCTTGTATTTGCATTGAAATAACCGTTAAATTTTCATCGACCGCATATTTAAAAATACTCTTTCTGATATCTTTTTCCGTATGTTGTTGCAGTAACCATGTATGAGCATTAACTGCCACAACATCCAAAACATCGGGAATTCGAAGTAATTGTTCACGAGAACATTCTTCAACAAATTCCACAAACACCGTGGCTTGCTTCTGCGATATTTCTGATTTTATAGATTGCGAATCATTATTTGCGACAATCACCCCATTGTTCACAATAATTACCCGATTGCAAATAGCCTCAACCTCTTGCATAATATGGGTGGAAAGCATTACCGTTTTTTCTTTCCCAATATCGGCTATAATATTTCTAATTTCCACAATCTGATTAGGGTCGAGACCGGTTGTCGGTTCATCGAGAATAAGCACATCGGGGTCATGCAAAAGCACCGAAGCAAGTCCAACCCGTTGTCGATATCCTTTTGAAAGTTGCGAGAGTTTTTTGTGCTGTTCTTTTTCGAGTCCTGTCCGCTGAATAATAGCCTGAATGCGATCTTTCGTATGCGGCGCACCATACATTTTTACCACAAACCGCAAATATTCCCGTACATACATATCAAGATATAGCGGATTATGTTCGGGCAAATAGCCAATTCTCTTTTTTACTTCGGTGGTATGCTCCGTAACATCCAATCCATGAATACGAACCGTTCCTTCAAAATCGGACAAATAGCCGGTAAGCACTTTCATAGTAGTAGATTTTCCGGCACCATTTGGTCCGATAAATCCCACAATTTCCCCCGTATTAATTTCAAAAGAAATATCATCAACAGCTTTTTGTGAGCCATATTTTTTGGTAAGATGCGATACAGATATTGTCATAAATTTCTATTCGTTTTTATTTACCCCATGTTTCGGGTTGTTTTCGCCATTCTTGTAAAGACGAAACGTCGTCTTGCGAAATATATTTCTTAGTAAGAGCATGCTCTATCAAAGTAGAATAATTACTTAAAGTAGAAACTGCACAGGATGCTTTTTCAAAATTTTGTTGAGCTACAGGAAATTCATAGCTAAAAATTGCAAGCATGCCCAGCACATCACAATTTGCCTCACGCAAAGCCTCTACAGCTTTCAAACTACTTCCGCCGGTAGAAATTAAATCTTCGATTACCACAACTTTTTGTCCAGCCGAATAGTCACCCTCAATCATATTGGTAAGCCCATGAGCTTTCGAAGACGAGCGAATGTAAATAAACGGAAGCCCCATTGCCTCAGCAACCAACATACCATGAGCAATAGCACCGGTTGCAACACCCGCAATAAGCTCCACAGAAGGGTATAATTCTTTGATTTTAGACACAAAAGCTTCACAAATTTCTTTACGCACCGCAGGGTACGACAAGGTTTTTCTATTGTCGCAATATATTGGCGATTTCCAACCACTCGCCCAAGTAAACGGATTTGCAGGTTGTAATTTAATTGCGTTAATTTGTAAAAGTTTATCAGCTATATTTTTTTCTGTCATACTCATGGAACATATTATTTATTGTAATTCAAACAAAGTCATCCTAACTGACTGTAAAAATACAAATATTTCGTCGCCTACAACGAAATGTCTGAAAAAATCGGATATTCCATCTCTATTATCACGTATACAAACCGAAAAATCTCAAACATATCGTGTCTGCGACAATAACATAAGCGAATTACTGGAATACATTAAAAGCTTTTTTGTGTATATTGAAGCTGCCGGAGGCGTTGTACAAAACAACAATACCGAAATTCTGTGTATTGAACGTCATGGTTTATGGGATTTGCCCAAAGGGAAACTCGAAAAGCGGGAATCTCCGGAAGAAGCTGCAGTGCGTGAGGTAATGGAAGAAACCGGATTGACTACTGTGCAACGGCATGACTATCTGTGTTCTACCTGGCACACTTACGAGCATCCCAAAGGGAAAGGCAGCGTACTCAAGCAAACCTATTGGTATATGATGAGTACCGATGAACACGAGCTTATTCCCCAAGCAGAGGAGCATATTACCGAAGCCATATGGATTTCATGCAACGACCTTGCAAGAATTACCGAACAAACATATGATTCTATTCGTGATGTACTTAATGCATATGTAAAAAAAATAAGTATTTTTGATATATGATACAGTCTTTATTACTTGTCGGCACCGGTGGTTTTATCGGTTCAATATTGCGTTATCTTGTGCAACAATGGTTTATGCAAAACAGTACGACAAGCATTCCGTGGGGAACGTTTGCCGTAAATATTATTGGGAGTTTTATTTTTGGAATTATATATGCTTTCGCCGATAAACATGCTGTGTTTTCACAAGAAATTCGTCTTCTATTTGCCATTGGTTTTTGTGGTGGATTTACCACATTTTCATCCTTTGCCGCAGAAAATATGAATTTACTTACCAATCAGGACTACTTTTCTTTTGCTCTATATACCGGGTTAAGTATCCTTTCCGGATTGATAATGGTATGGATGGGAATAAATATTGTAAAATTTTTCGTGTAAAAAAACAGATGCTTTTTAGATTTTACTTGATATGTAGAATTGTTAATTTTTCACGCAAAATCGCAAAGAGTTTCGAATTACCCCTAAAATATCTTCGCAAAATTTCTCTCAATTATATTAGCTGGAAGCAAAAAATACAGTATAAAATTATTTTTATATCGAAGCACAAGCAGTTCTTTTTGCACAAAATGTAATTAAACTGATATCTAATATCTATTTTCACCGCAGATTTCGCAGATTCGCACAGATTATTCAGCATTTTTTTTATCTATTCTCATTTTATTCACAAATCGACCAGATATTCTTTTCACAGATTTCACTATCAAGCGACCATTCATGCGGGAAAGGATTTGAAATTTTTTTCCCGTTGTTTTTAATAAATCCAATGGGGATATTGTTATACCGGAGAATTACCCAACCCTTGGGAGCATCGGGTAATGACAATTCTTTTTTCTGCAGATAGTGAAATGCGGTATTACAATCAATATCGAGTGACGGAAGAACCTCATCGTTAAAGCTGTTTGCCCACGCCAATCCGGGTAATGGATTGAGTTTATTACCATGAATTTCCACCAAAGGAATACCGGCATGAATAACAGTGCAATGTGCATACACATTCATCAATAATTTTCGGTAATCTTTTGAAAACGACCACAAAACGTTGGGAGTACGTTCGTATACAATACTTGCGTAATTTGTAATAAGATGCGAAAAGCGTAATTTATTTTTTTTCGGCACAATCTGTATGGGAGATGATGGTGCACGCTGAGGCGGCTCAAAAATAGTTCCGTGCAATTTCCGTATTGTTGCAACTGTTTTATCCGGAACACCATGGTTTGATGAATGCACCGTGTACGAAAATACCTGTTGCGATGTATCTTCCGAAATATTCCAATCGGCTTTGAGTGGTACGGGAACAGACTCTGCCTGATGCGTTTGAATAAACGGATACAATTGTGAATGCACCTGCGAAGACGAGCAAAACACAAGCAACCCACCCGGAGTGAGATTTTTCCATACTTGTTGCAGAATAGAATCTGAATGCACATCTTTACGCGAAAGGCAGGTTTCGTCAACAATAATAACATCAAAAAAGCCGGGTAAAAACGCGAAATCGTGTACACAGTTTTGTGTTACAATACAATTTGATTTTCCCCACGTAATTAAATTATGCGATAAAACTTGTATTTCCGCAGAATTGGGATTATTTGATATCAGCAAACTTCCCCGTTCGATAATAGAAATAATTTGCGTAGACTTCCCACCCTTTCCTGCACAAAGGTCGAGAACTTTCAGGGGTTTAAAACAAAAGGGTCGAATAATATGTTCGATAAACATATCCGTATCATCCTGCACACAATATCCCCCGACATGAAAGAGCGGATCGTAATTACACGAGACATCAGCAGGAATATAATACCCGTGTTCCGTCCACAAAACCCGGGGATATGGGATTTTGTGGCTTATTTTATTCGGATTTATCCTGATACTCTGTGTTCGTTGCAATTCCACTTAATTTTAATGAATAAAGTGTGAATATAACACAATTACTGAGATTTTAAAAGAGGTTTTGGATTCAAATTATAAAACAACAACATAATTAGTGTTTGCCCGAAAAGTCTTGATTTTAAAAGTATCTGCATGAAAGACTTCAAATACAAGGCTTTCGAAGACTTATTTATTGAGAGTTTACTTTCGTAAATGACTAATTAATAAGTCAAGAGTAACGCAGTATTTGAAGTTTTCGGGCAGAGACTAATTATTTCAAAACAAGTAATTTTATCCATACACCTTCAGCAGTATATATTTCGCAGATATACGTACCACGCGGCAATGCAGAAACATCAATATGAGTTTTTGTTGTTTCAAGCACCGGTATATGTGCCGGATTTTTAATGATTATGTGAGAAATTGCACTATTCGAACTGCCTTGAGAAATAGTAATATAGTCATCTGCCGGGTTCGGATACAAAACAAAGGGCATATCGTCTACATTTGAAATAGCCGTAATATCCATTGCATGAAAATCCGTGATTGCCTGTTTCAATTGTTCAACCGCAGCATCTATTTCTGTTTGCGTTGCATACGAATCATCATATACTTCCTGAGCACTAGCTTTTTCACTTTCCAGAAAGGCAATTGCCCCCGATTGATATAAGCGCATAGTTTTTAATTCTTCTTCTTCAGCCGATGCAAGTAAAATTTCTGCACTATCAATAAGTTCACCAAGCGTTTGACGGAAATATGGTGCAGATGTATCTGAACAATTATCTGTAACATATAGTGTTACAGATGCTGTATCACTAAAACACGTCTTTCCTCCTACTGTCGTTAGATTTAACATATAAAACTCATTCTCTCCTACTCCTAACAATGAAATGTTAGGTTGATATGTAAAGCCTATTTTTTGCAATGATTGAGCTGCCTCATCACTATACCATTGAGTTGATGAACCATCTGATTCTAAGATTGGCACTGCACCTCCTTCACACATATACTTTTGGCCTGCCGTCGGTGCCTGCACCTCTCCAATAATCCTAAAACTTACTATTCTTTTAGATCCTTCACACCCGTCTACTGTTTGTGTGGCTTTATATTCAATATTACCCGCTTCTGCTATAACATGAGTATATGTATTTGTATAACTTGGCGTAATTGAAGCTCCATTTTCATACCAGGTTATATTCTGTCCTGTTGCTTGAAGTACCGGATCATCATCATATATACATAGATTTTCTTGTGGATCTATTATCGGTGCGTCAGGACGTAGTTTTATTGTATACTCTACCGGTGCTTTCTCACTCTCACAGTCATTTACCGTTTCGGTTGCATACAAAGTGTATTCGCCCGGCATCGTTTTGTCTAAAGGTGTGTAACAGTCCTGATTTGTTTGTAATTTCGTTGTTTCATACCAATTAATATACCCTGTTGGATCCGCCGGGGTGGCACATACCGGTATGTTTGGTTCATTCAAACATATTTCTGCCGGTGTGGTTGTCGGTGGTGCTGGTATTGCTTTTATTTCTATACTTCCACCATCTGCCTCACTCACACAGGTTGTACCCGGTTCTACTTCTTTGGTGTTTATCGCATATACCATATGGCTTCCTACCGTGGTAAAGTTTGGAGTATATGTTACTCCCGATGATACCGGTGTCGCCCCCGTTGCAGGATACACCGGCTCAGTTTCATCATACCATTCAACCGTTCCAACAGCATCTTGTGCGGTAAAGGTATTGTTAGGTGCTCCCACACACACAGCTTCAACATCCGCAACAACTGGTTTCCATACTTTATACACTTTTATCGTTACCGGTGTTCGTGGTCCCTCACAGCCTTGTGGCACAACATTATCATTATACTCACTTACCCAGAAGGTGAAGTTACCTGTTGCTGTTTTCGTTATTGTCGGCACATACTCACCCGTTGTATTCGTTTCAAGTGGCGTTGTTGCTGTTTCACTGTCATAAAACCTGAATTCCGGTGCTACTCCCGTTGGGCGTATACCTTCCAACCAACCACTGCTTATTACTGCCTCAACTGGCGGAGTGTCTTCGTATACACATATCGGACTTGCTATGTTTACATCAGGTGCTGGTACCGGACAGTCATAAATACTTATGTCTGCTTCCGCTCGTTCACTTTCACAGCCATTTACTGTTTGAGTAACATAAAGTGTAGTATCTATTTCTTGACTCCCCGGTATACTCAAGACTTGATACGGGTTATCAGTTGAAACCGCCGGTGTGCTGATTGTTGTCTCATACCATTTTATATTTGCTCCCGGTTCTAAATTTGTTGCTTTTACTTCTAACGTTTCATTAGCCATGGTTATACTTAAATGTCCTACCGTTGTCGGTGCCGGGGTAAACTGTACCGTCACATCTTCTCGTGCCGTGTCTCGACATCCCTTACCATCAGTATAGGCATATGACACCTCATGGGTCTGTGTTGCAGCACCGTTAAAGCTTGGATCAAACACTCCTGAGGAGTTTATGCCTGCTGTAGCTCCATCTACTGCCCATGCTCCCGTGCCGAACCCGTTGAGAAAGACATCTATTG
>JAQICB010000150.1 GCA_027858745.1 Bacteroidales bacterium | reverse complement strand
AATGAAGTTTATTGATGCTTTTTTGAAAGTGTAAAACTCCTGAAATTAACAGCCTAATTTTTGTCCACTTGGAAATATTTAAGGAAAAACAGCCTAACATTTGTCTATTAAGCCTAATATATATATTATTTTCATTTGTTTTCAGCTTTCGGTTTTCTTCAGATCTCAATTCTTTCGATACAGTTCAATTGCACCTAACGACAGTCCGTCTAAAAACCTTCCGCTATTTTCTATATTTTCAATAAAAGTACGGTTTTTTCCGGATATGGAGAAAAAATCACGAAACTTTTAATATGTGCTCTCAAATTGAATATGAAGCCGAAAAAGGCTGAAATATGCCGTTTTTGAGGCAAAAAAAGCAAGGCAAAAGCCCTGAACATTGCTATTAGGGGCTTTATGCCAATTATGGTAATAATTCTGCGAAGGTTGTAGGCTGTCATTATAAATCCAACATCGGCTTCGGCTCGTGCTATTGATTTTTTTGTGAGTATGTAGTTGAAGCCCCATTGTCGTTTTATGGTTCCGTAGGGGTGTTCTACTATTGCCTGCCGCCTTCGGTATGTGGTTTTGTTTTGTTCTACTCGCTGCTTATTTGCCTGTATTATACGGGCATGTTGCCCTCGTTGTACAACCTTTCCGTTTTTTACTGACTTGGTACATAATCCTCGTACGCTGCAATTTTTACATGCTGCGGTTTTAAATTGCTGAAATCTATTCCCACTCTTGGCTGTATGCCAGGTGCCGTTTGTTCGTAATACCTCGCCTTGCAGACAGGTAAAGGTGTTTTCTTGTTCGTTATATATAAAATGTTCTACATTATATGCCGGATTGGGTGCTTCTGAACTGCGTGGTATTGCCGGTACGGCAACCATTACTTTTATGCCAAGTTGGTCTGCTATGTGAAATTCTGTTCCGGTGTGGTATCCTTTGTCGTAAAGGGCAGTAAAATCATTGCGACGTAAAATGCTTTTTGCTCGTCGGAGCATACTGCCCATCGCTTTACTGTCGTTGTTGTTGGTCGTTTTATAATCTATGGGTATGTTATAATCTGCATCTACGGTGGTTTGCACGTTGTATGCAACTTCGGTTATGTTGTTGCGTATTATCATCTGTCTGCTCTCCGGGTCAGATGTTGATATTTGTGCTTCCCCGGTTTCTTCAAGCTCATTTTGTAAACGTTGATAATGAGCTTTGTGGTGATTTTGTTTTTTTATTTCATTCTCTGTCTCGGTTTTGTCACCGTCATTTTCGGCTAAATCTTTTTGATATTCTTCGAGTTTCTTATCAATATATTCTAAGTGACGGTCTATTTTCTTTTGATTGAAGTTATTCTTTTTGCTGTTTTGTGCTCGAAGTTTCGTGCTATCTCCGGCAATGAGTGTTCCTCCTATAAGATTAAAGTATTGTGCCACACGAACGGTTTCGCGAAACACTTTTTTTATTGCCTTGCCGTTGTCTCGTCTGAAGTTTGAAATGGTATTGTGGTCGGGCGACAATGAGTTCAAAAGCCACATTACTTCAATATTGCGTTTTGTTTCTTTTTCTAACTGGCGAGACGAACGGATTCTGTTGAGATAGCCGTAAATATACAGTTTTAACAAGTCCTTAGGATGATATGCCGGTCTCCCGTTTTCGCCATGATCTACCCGAAATCCCATTTTTTCTATATCTAAGGAATGTACAAAAACATCTATCAATCGGACTTCATTTTTCGGCGAAATGGCATCATCAAGGCAGGTTGCAAACAGTGTGGTTTGTGTCCGGTTTTGTCCCTGAATATATGTGCACATAATTCGTTTTGTTTTGTATTGTTTGATGCTTAAAGATACAAAAAAAATCTGAATGTTTGGGTATGAAATGGAGGTTTTTAGACAGTCTGACGGCTGGCGCTATGTAAGAGTTGCCGAATTTCGTGGTTCGCGTCCTGTCCGCCAGGACAAGGATGCAAGCGAGAAATTCGCAACCAAGTTACTCAAAACTAGGCAATTTTACATAGCGTTTGTTACCCAACGTAATTTTCACTATTACCAAGAAGCATTGTCTATATGTATATCTAGAGTGGTTATTTGATTTTTAGTGATTGTGAAATCCCATCCATTCGAAGATTCTGACCAATTATCCCAAATTACGTCTGTTGTGCTTATTACAAATAGACTGTATTCGCCTTCAGCTAAATCAATTTGGTATGAACCAGAATAATAATCTGAATATGTCGATCTGATTATTGAATCAGAGTCATATGTGTTCGATTTTGAGGTAATCACCACTTGAGTTCCAAGTGGAATTGTTCTACAACTAGGATCAGGATCACCTATTGATGGCATACAGTTGCCAAATGTTATTTTTATGTTTCCTTGTACAGTTCCGGCATCAGGACCTGCCAAATTAGTTACAATTATTTGTTTAGTTATACTATCAATTCCATATTCATTACTTGTTATTAATAATACGTTATAAGTTCCGTTGTTTTGGTAAACGTGCCCAGTGTTTTGTGTTGTACTAATCGAATCATCGCCAAATTCCCATTTCCAAGAAGTAGGAGAGTTGGTACTTAAATCAGAAAAAAGAAAAAGCGCACCTATTGAACCACCAAATGGAGGAATTAACTTGTCGAATGAAAAATTTGAAATCGGGGCAAGTCCTTTAAAATTAAACGTAATAGTTTCTGTTACAGTTGGTATAAAAGTTATACTATCTGATAATATGCCAGAATATCCTGTAAATTTGAATTCGTCACCAGTTGCACATTCTATATTTATTAATGCTTTTAATTTAATGAGGTTTTTATGAGTTATAACCTCAGTAGTTAGTTGTTTTAAGGTAGGTGTTTGATTACTATTGTTTTGGCTTAAAAAAGTAGTGCTGTGTGAGAAGTTTTTACTTACAATTTGTATTGCATAAACCCCAATATTTAGACCTGATATCAAATATGAGTAATAGCCTGTTACTAAATTTTCAGAATTTGATAGAATAATTTTCCCATTGATATCAATAATATTAATAGTTGTTAGACCCGATTTAGGCATATAAAAATGTAATTTTCCTTCATTTATTATGGGGTTAGGGGCTATATAAATATTTTCATTTCGTTCTATATCTTTAATATTTGTTGGGCAGGAAAGTATGAGAGTATCCATTCCATTTAATATGAAACTTGTACCCCTTGTGAGATTTTCAATCTTAACAGAATCAACGGTTGTTGATGCACCAGTTGCAGTAAAGTCTAGGCCTATATTGTTTGAAAAAATGTTTGAAAGTAAGAATGTTGCTGCGAAAAATAATAAATATCTTTTCATAATCTAAAATTTGGTTATTGATTTTTTATATATAAACAATGGTGTGTATGTAAGACTATTATTTAACTCGTAAAGTTGCATTGCGTATGCATAATGTTGGGTAACTAGTATATATCCACAAGTACTTGTTAATATATCCACTATCTACACAGCTGTTATTTTTCTGTACATCAGCAAAATAGTTGTTTTTTGTGAATATATTCATGTGTGCATGTT
>JAQICB010000099.1 GCA_027858745.1 Bacteroidales bacterium | reverse complement strand
TTACCTTTTTGGCAAATGTATTTGTAGCTGATAGTTCGGTGAGTATTGCATCAGAAGATTTTTCGGTAGACCGACGAAAGTGGGGGCTTAACTACAACACCGAAGGAACCAAGGGCGTTCCGGTAGACTATTTGATAGCCAATGATGTGGGATTTACTATATATGTGACGGTTACAAAATAATATATGCATAACCGAAAAGAAGAAATTCTTTTCGGTTTTTTTGTTTTAAAGTATAACACCAAAAAATCGGTAGAGTTAACGAACTGGGGGTATGATTTTTTTTGGCGTACTTTTTTTACGTCAATTTGCCTACTTCGAACAAGATTCTGAACTTAATAAATTAGGTCGAAATCAGGTTGTTAGTTCACAAAATAAATGTATTTTTGAACAGATTAAACTAAAATAATAGCTATGACAACAACAGGTTACATATTACTCGGAGCAGGCTTTATAGTACTTATACTAATTATAATGTACAATCAGCTTGTTCGTTTACGAATAAACAGAGAAAATGCATTTGCCGATATAGATGTGCAGTTGAAACAGCGGCACGACCTTATTCCACAACTTGTAGAATCGGTGCGAGGATACATGAAACATGAAGAATCGGTACTTACAAATATTACTCAAGCACGTGCCGGAGCAATGAATGCAGAAGGAATTGATGAAAAAATTGCTGCTGAAAATAATCTTTCGTCAGCTCTTCAAGGATTTAAAATAGCGGTAGAAGCATATCCGGATTTGAAGGCAAATACAAATTTTTTACAATTGCAATCTGAAATTTCAGATGTTGAAAACAAACTTGCTGCGGTTCGCCGTTACTTTAACTCTGCTACAAAGGAACTTAATATAAAAGTTCAGGCATTTCCATCGAATATTATTGCAGGTATGTTTGGATTTAAAATAGAACCGATGTTTGATGTGGGCGTAGATACCCGCAAGGAGATGGATAAAGCTCCTGATATTTCATTTTAATCTTTATTTTATATGCAATATGTAGGTATACAATCGCAGATGTGGAAAAACAATCTTCGATCGGTTTTTTTAATTATTTCGTTTCCTGTTCTTATTGTTGGTATGGTGTGGCTTTTTTTATTTTTAATCCAGCGATATGCTTCTGAAACTGGCATTGTTAATTATGCGGAAATTCAGGAGCAGTTTATACAAGCTGTTCCTTTTGTCTTGCTTGCAGTAGGAATCTGGTTTGCTATTGCCTGGCTTTTTCATACCCGTATGATTCAGAAAGCGACACTCTCAAAACCGCTGACACGAAAAGAAAATATGCGGGTATATAATTTAGTTGAAAACTTATGTATGTCACGAGGGCTTCCTATGCCACAACTCAATATTATTGAAGATGATTCTTTAAATGCTTTTGCAAGTGGTATTTCAAAAAAAAGTTACACAATTTCACTTTCGCGAGGAATTATTTCCAAATTAGAAGATGATGAATTGGAAGCTGTTATAGCTCATGAGCTAACCCATATTATGAACAAAGATGTCCGTTTACTCATTATCTCAGTAATTTTTGTCGGAATATTTGCTTTTATTTCACAGATTGCTTTTCGATCTTTACTTTATAGCGCTGGTGGTCGTAGTCAAAAAAAGAACGGCTTTGCTCTTATAGTAATTATGTTAGCAGTAGGAATTCTCGGATATATTCTTTCTATTGTATTTCGTTTTGCTTTATCCCGAAAACGGGAATATCTTGCAGATGCCGGAGCAGCAGAACTAACAAAAAATCCGGACGCATTAGCACGTGCTCTCAGAAAAATTTCAAAAGATCCATGGATTGAAGCTGTTAAACGAGATGATGTCGCACAAATGTTTATTGACCATCCTACAAAAAAAGAAGATTCTTCATCATTGAATTCAATGATAAACGGAATTTTCGCAACGCATCCTCCTGTACAAAAAAGGATTCAGATACTTGAGCAGTTTTGAGAACAATCGAACTCAGGTTGAAATGTTCCAACATTGCTTCATTATAAAGTATTCCCGGAAAACGTATCTGAGTATAGCCAATCAAACAAAAAAGCTGAACAGACAATAAAACATGCAAATGTATCGCATAAAAACACCTAATCGCCTTCGGTAGTTCAGAACAGATACAATTACGTACAAGGCACGAAATTAATTATTCGGACGTACATAATCATATGCATCATGTTTTTCCTTCATATACTGCACAAGTGGTTTCATTGGTTTTGTAATAATAACCCGCCCCGAACGAATAAATTCGAGTACATTGTAGGGTTTTAATTTTTCGAGTAATAATTGCGTTTCGACTTTTGTGCCGGTTTTTTCAATTACAAAATATTCCGGTGTCATATCGAGAATGCGTGCATTATTTTCACGAATAAAACGTCCCATATCAATACCTCTTTGGATTGCATCAGCAGGCATTTTATATAATGCAATTTCCTGAGCATGAATTTGTTCCTCTTCGTAATAAAAGGCTTTAATGACCTCAACCAGTTTCCCGATTTGAGCAACCGTTTTTTGAACCTTTTCTTCAGTAGCATTTATCACAATAGTAAAACTGTGAATTCCTTCAACTTGCGATTCGGAGACTGTGAGACTCTCGATATTAATTTTACGGCGAGTAAATACAATGGTGATTTTATTGAGCAGACCAATATGATTTTCCGTAAACACTGCTATTGTATATTGTTTTGATTCCATAATTTTGTCTATTTTAGTATTAACACATTATTTTCTAACACCGTATTACTCCAATTTAATATCACCAACACCAAGTCCCGGCTCAATCATCGGAAGAATATTTTCTTGTTTTTCAACCGAAACTTCCAATAAAAACGGACCCTCTTCGGCAAACATTTCTTCGATAGCTTGAGCCAAATCTTTTCGCTCGGTTACTTTTACCCCTTTTATTCCGTACCCTTTTGCAATGGTAATAAAATCGGGACTTTCAATATCAACAAATGAGTAGCGAGAATCAAAAAAGCGTTCTTGCCACTGACGAACCATTCCTAAATAATGATTATTCAACACAATCATTTTAACGCCAATATTATTCGTTGCAATTGTTCCTAATTCTTGAATTGTCATTTGAAAACCACCGTCGCCACTAAACACAACGGTATCTTTATGTGGACTTGAAACTTTTGCCCCCATAGCAGCCGGTAAGCCAAATCCCATGGTACCCAAACCGCCGGAAGTAATAATTTCCGAGCCTTCTTTAAAATCGTAATACCGACATGTTGCCATTTGGTGCTGACCAACGTCAGTAACCACAATAGCTTGTCCGTTGGTTTTGTCGGAGATGCGTTTAATAACTTCACCCATTTTTATTTCTCCGGCTTCAGGAAGCGTATCTTTTTTAATAATCTTTTCATATTCAGTCTTATAGGCATCCTTAAATTCTTGCAACCATTCCGGATGAGTGTTTGCACGTACACTATCAGTCAACACCTTCAATGCACCTTTTGCGTCGGCATGAACAGCAACTGCAGGTTTAACAATTTTACCGATTTCAGCAGCATCAACTTCTATATGAATAATTTTCGCTTGTTTTCCATATACTGCGGTATTACCCGTTACGCGGTCATCGAAACGAAGACCAACACCAATAATCACATCGGCTTCATTCGTTTTAATATTCGGGCCGTAATTTCCGTGCATTCCCAGCATTCCAACGTAATAGGGATTGTCGGAGCCGATATTGTTTAATCCCAAAATCGTTGTTGCTACCGGAATACCCGCTTTTTCGGCTAAAGCCGCTAATTCTTTATGTGCTTTCGAAATATTTACCCCTTGTCCGGCTAAAATTAATGGTTTTTTTGCCGTATTTATGAGTGAAACGGCTTCGTCTATTTGTGATTGTTTAATTTTCGGATAGGGATAATAGCCGCGCATATAGGTGCATTTTTGATATGCGTAATTCATCATTTGAATTTGTGCGTCTTTTGTAATATCAATCAAAACCGGTCCGGGACGACCTGTTTGTGCAAGATAAAATGCCTTAGCCAAAGTTTCCGGAATTTCCTCTGCAGACGTAATTTGATAATTCCACTTCGTAATTGGCATGGTAATACCAATTACATCAATTTCCTGAAAGGCATCTGTACCAAGAAGTGGTGAAACAACTTGAGCGGTAACAGCAACCAAAGGTGTAGAATCGAGCATCGCATCGGCAATACCGGTTGTGAGATTTGTTGCACCCGGTCCCGATGTTGCAAAACATACCCCAACTTTACCCGTTGCTCGAGCATAGCCTTGTGCAGCATGTACCGCACCTTGTTCGTGACGAGCTAAAATATGCGTAAGTGTATCACCAAAATCAAATAATCTGTCATAAATCGGCATAATAGCACCGCCGGGATATCCGAAAATAGTATCAACCCCTTCTTCAATCAAAATTCGCAATAAGGCTTCAGAGCCGGTTATATGTTCGTTTGTTGCATTCATAATATATGTACCTTAATTTTTCATATAATTTAGTATAATTGATTTGTAATGCTCATACGAAACATCTAATCTGTGTTAGATTATTATAGATGTTTCATAAAAACACATCATTTTTCATTTGAATTATTTATAAAATTGACTCGAAATTCATGTATCTTCCTCATTTTCTTTTTACTTTTTTTTAATACTATTTGATTTTTTATTCGCAATAAAATCCTTAATAACCTGTCCGAGACTTGCTATTCCTGTTTCGATAGTTGCCTCATCAACACACGAAAAGTTGAGCCGCAAGGTCGAAATCGTTTCTTCGGTATCGACATAAAATGGGTTTCCCGGTACAAAAGCAACATCTTTTTCAATTGCTTTTTGCACCAAATCCATTGCAGAAATGCCATGGGGCAATGTTACCCACAAAAACATGCCACCTTCGGGTAAGGTATACGAAACCTCTTCGGGAAAGTGCCGTTTGATACTATCAATCATTGCTAAACATTGATGACCGTATACATCTTTAATTTTTGAAATATGATCATTCAAATCATTTTTATCGAGATACTGAACCAAAAGTTTTTGAGTAAAATAATTGGTATGCAAATCAGATGCTTGTTTTGCCACAATAAGCTTTTCCATAATTTCATCCGGAGCCACAATCCATCCTGTACGAAACGAAGGCACAACGGTTTTTGAAAAAGAACCTAACAAAATTGTTTGTTCGGGCAAAAAATTCATAAACGAAGATTGTTGCTCACCTCTATATCGTAAATCTCCATATGGGTCATCTTCGATAAGAATAAGTGGTTTGCCGCGTAACACCTCAGCAATTTCTTCCCGTTTTTCATTCGAATAGGTAATTCCTGTCGGGTTCTGAAAATTGGGAACAGTATACATGAGTTTTGTGTTTCGCTTTTTCGATGCTTTTTTTAATTCAGCAATATTAACTCCATCCTCTTCCAATGTTACCGGAGAGAATCGAGCTTTATAAATCGAAAATAATTGAATAGCACCAAGATACCCCGGTTTTTCAATAATAACCTTATCTTTCTCATTTATGAATGTTTTTCCTAACAAATCGAGTGCTTGTTGCGAACCGGTAGTTATAAGAATGTTTTTTGGTTCAATATTCAAGCCTTTTACCTCTTTGTACCGACGAGAAATAAATTCGCGAAGCGGTAAATAGCCTTCCGTATTACTATATTGCAAGGCATCTTTGGGATTGTCATTAAACACCGCATTTGCTGCATCTTGTAATTCCTGAACAGGGAACAAATCTCTATTTGGCAAACCACCTGCAAACGAAATAATATTTGGAGAAACAGCTACTTTAAGAATCTCACGGATATACGATTTTGGCACATCCGAAATTCTGTCAGCAAACATACTGTTTGTCTCCATTACCCGCCACGACATTATAGTATTTCGGTTTACTTTATTATTGAGCGTTGATGACCACGCGGCCATCTGGTCAAGTATTTTTTTATTCGTTGGAATTTTAATGCCTGATGCCCAGGTAACAAAAGCATCATATTTTTTAGACATTCTCATAACTTTGTCTATATTTAATTACTATTAATCGATTAATCTTACTGCGCCCAAATCAGCAGATGACACATTTTGTGCATACACTTTCAGTGCTTTTGATACAACACGGTCACGAACCGGTTTAAATGCCATATTGCCTTTTGCTTCCTCTGCTTTACGACGCTCTGCTAATTCTTCGTCGGAAATGAGCACATCCACCTTTCTGTTTGGAATATCAAATTTAATTTTATCGCCATCTTTAATTAAACCGATTGCGCCACCACTTGCAGCTTCGGGAGATACATGTCCAATCGATAAGCCTGATGTTCCGCCGGAAAATCTTCCGTCAGTAATCAAGGCACAATCTGTTCCTAAATGCATAGATTTTAAATATGATGTCGGGTATAACATTTCTTGCATTCCCGGACCACCTTTCGGACCTTCATATATAATTACAACCACATCTCCTGCTTTGATATACCCTTTTAAAATAGCATCAACAGAATCCTCTTGTGAATGAAACACTCGTGCAGTTCCGGTAAATGTGAAAATTGATTCATCAACACCGGCAGTTTTAACAATACAACCTTTTTCAGCAATATTTCCAAACAGAATTGCTAATCCACCGTCTTGAGTATATGCATGTGGCACACTTCGAATGCAGCCATGTTCACGGTCTATATCTAATTCTTTGTAAGTAGATGCTTGCGAGCCCATAACTAAATTTGGTTTTCCGCCCGGGGCACTTCGATATATTTCAATTGCATTCTTGTCGGCAGAATCACTTGTAATATCATATTTTGCAAGTGCTTGTTTTAGCGTTAAACCATCAGCACGCATTACAGAAGAGTCAATAAGTCCCGCTTTGTCAAGTTCATTTATAATACCAAGAATACCACCGGCACGGTTGACATCCTCAATATGATATTCTTTGCTGTTTGGTGCAACTTTACATACACATGGCACCTTACGTGAAAGTCCGTCCATATCTTTCATAGAAAATTGAACCTCAGCCTCCTGAGCAATAGCAAGTAAATGCAAAGCCGTATTTGTTGAGCCACCCATTGCAATATCAAGTGTCATAGCATTCATAAATGCGGTGCGTGTTGCAACCGAACGGGGAAGTACTGCATCGTTTCCATTAAAATAATAATCTTTCGTAATATCAACTATTTTTTCCGCAGCTTGTTCGAACAACTTCGTACGATTTGCATGAGTTGCCACAATTGTTCCGTTACCCGGCAATGCCATTCCCAATGCTTCGTTAAGGCAATTCATAGAATTTGCTGTAAACATTCCCGAACATGACCCACAAGTTGGACAGGCATTTTTCTCAACTAAATCGAGAGTTTTGTCGTCAACGTCAGAGTCTAAAGACATAACCATAGAGTCAATTAAGTCAAGTTTTTCATCATCAATTACACCGGCTTCCATTGGTCCGCCCGACACAAAAATTGTTGGAATATTGAGTCGCATAGACGCCATGAGCATTCCCGGTGTAATTTTATCACAATTGCTAATGCACACTAAAGCATCAACTTTGTGTGCATTACACATATATTCAATACTATCGGCAATAACCTCACGAGATGGTAATGAATATAACATTCCGGTATGTCCCATAGCAATACCATCGTCAATTGCAATTGTATTAAATTCTGCTGCGAAAAAACCTTTGTCTTCTATTAGTTTTTTTACTTTTTGTCCGATTTCATGTAAATGCACATGCCCCGGTACAAATTGCGTAAATGAATTAGCTATAGCTATAATCGGTTTACCGATTTGTTCTTCTTTCATGCCATTAGCACGCCATAAGCTACGAGCTCCAGCCATTAATCTTCCTTGAGTTGAAGTTGCACTTCGTAATGTATATCCCATAATCTTTTTTAATAATACATAATTAATAATAAAAAAAGCAGCAAACTCGTAAGAGAATGCTGCTTGTATATTTTTTACAAAAGTACTATGCAGAAGTCATTCTCTCACTTCATTTCTGAAATGACAACAACAACGACAAGCACTATGTTTAATAAATTTTTCATAATCATTTTCACGGTAACAAAATTAATGATAAAAAATCATAATGCAAATTTTTTGTTTGTTTTTTAACTTTTTCTATTGAAATTTTATTATTTCTATGAGGAGACAGTCACTGATTTCATCCTTGAATACTTTTTTGGAATTATATACTACACGATTTAATAAAATCATGTTGTCATATTAGAAAATTATTTCACAAGAGCTCGCTATTATTCATCTATTTTCCATAACCTTCAGTGTTTTACAACAACCGAGGACAAAGGACGAGCTCAGCGGAGCTAATCTGAAGTCCAAAAATTACGTCGAACACAGGTTATGAAAGTGAAAGTTACTTTAGCCACCCTGATTATCAAGTAATCTATTTTTCGTTTCTAATTCTAAACAAAGGCAGATGAAACACATCAAAAACAACGAAAATCTGCATATTTCATAAAGGTTTGAACTTTCCAAACTTTCTCTCTATATTTGCAGCAATTTAGACATATTATATAGATACCTTTATGGCGGACGATATTTTAAAAAAAATAATAGCTCATTCGAAAGAATATGGGTTTATATTTCAATCAAGTGAATTGTATGACGGCTTGAGTGCGGTATATGATTACGGACAATATGGAACTGAACTAAAAAATAATATAAAAGCATACTGGTGGAATGCCATGGTGCGTTTGCACGAAAATATAGTCGGCATTGATTCCGCTATATTTATGCACCCAACTATTTGGAAAGCATCCGGACACGTAGATGCGTTTAACGATCCATTAATTGACAATAAAGATTCAAAAAAACGATATCGGGCGGATGTATTAATTGAAGAATATCGGGAAAAACTCAATCAAAAAATTGAAAAAGAACTTTCCAAAGCTCGAAGGAAATTTGGTGAATCATTTGATGAGGAACAATTTCGCACAACTAATCCGAATGTATTGCGAAATCAAACAAAAATAGATGAATTGAATGTACGTTTTGTGAAAGCTCTTGAAGATAATAATTTGTCAGAACTCAAGCAGATTATTATTGATTCAAAAATTGTATGTCCAATTTCCGGAACAAGTAATTGGTCTGAAGTGCGACAATTCAACCTCATGTTTGAAACAAAATTGGGTGCTACAGCCGAAGGGGCTAGCTCAATATTTCTTCGTCCCGAAACGGCACAGGGTATATTTGTAAACTACCTTAACGTGCAAAAATCCGGACGTATGAAAATACCATTTGGCATTGCACAAATAGGAAAAGCCTTTCGTAATGAAATAGTTGCCCGTCAGTTTGTATTTCGCATGCGCGAATTTGAACAAATGGAAATGCAATTTTTTGTTCGTCCCGGCACCGAAATGGAATGGTTTGAGAAATGGAAAGCTAATCGCGAAACTTGGCACAAAGCTCTCGGTTTGGGCGACGATGCGTACCGTTTTCACGACCACGACAAACTTGCTCACTATGCAAATGCGGCCTGCGATATTGAATTTAACTTCCCTATGGGATTCAAAGAATTAGAAGGAATACATTCACGTACAGATTTCGATTTATCGCAACATCAAGAATTTTCGGGCAGAAAAATTCAGTATTTTGACCCGGAAATAAATAAAAGTTATGTGCCATATGTGGTGGAAACATCTGTTGGACTTGACCGTACCTTCCTGGCTATTTTATCAAAATCATATGAGGAGGAGCAATTAGAAAAAGAAACGCGTATTGTATTACGTATTCCGCCGGCTCTTGCACCTATAAAAGTTGCGGTGATGCCATTGGTGAAAAAGGACGGATTGCCAGAAATAGCTCGAAATATACTCAAAAAACTGACGCTGCATCATAACTGTCAATTCGACGAAAAAGATTCTATCGGAAAACGATATCGCCGTCAAGATGCGATTGGGACACCATTTTGCATTACCGTCGATCATCAAACAAAAGAAGATAATATGGTCACCATTCGAGACCGAGACAGCATGAAACAAGAACGTGTTTCGATTGATTCGTTATTTTCAATTGTTGACGAAAAAGTGTCTATGAACACATTACTTTCGAAATTGATGTAATATTATAGTACAATTATCGTTAAATTGAGCAAATGAAAAAACAAACAAAACAACAAAAGAGACTTATTAAAAGACGATTATTATCGTCTTATACAAGTACTTTAATCAGTATTTCTCTTGTATTATTTTTGTTGAGTTTGGTCGGGCTTTTACTGTTTAATCAGCATAAAGTTACGAATCATATAAAAGAAAACGTGGGCTTTACTATTTTTTTGAAGAAAGATATTAAACAAGTCGACATGCATAAATTACGCAAGCGAATTGATGCAATGGATATTGTGAAATCTTCGGAATTTGTAAGTCAGGAAGAGGCGAGTATGCGTTTGGCAGAAACGTTAGGGAAAGAGTATGTAGATTTAGCTGAAAATCACCCGGTTCCACCTTCTATTGAAGTTCGTTTTTTTGCAGAATACGCAACAGCCGAAAGTTTTAGCGAAATAGAAAACATGATGAAAGACAATGCGATGGTCGATACCATTCATTACGACCGGATGCAGGTTGCCAAGTTGAATGCTAACATTCGTAAAATCAGCATGTTGCTTCTTGGATTTAGTTTCCTTCTCCTCATTATTTCGGTGGTGCTTATTAATAATACGATTCGTCTTTCAATTTATTCGAAGCGTTTTATTATTAATACCATGCAATTGGTTGGTGCGACCCGAAATTATATTCGCTCCCCATTTTTGCTTCATGGAGCCTTCAACGGCTTTTATTCAGGGACTATAGCGCTTGCTATGCTTGCCGGTTTATTGTACTTTTTACAAAATGAAATTAAAGAAATTACAAATTATCTTGACTTTGAGCTATTAGGTGTATTATTTTTGTCCGTCATTTTAATTGGGATATTTCTTTCTTTAGTGGCAACTTTTTTTGCGGTTAACAAATTTTTAAATATTAATAAAGACGATTTATACATATAATATGGGCAACGAAAACAAGAATGAGCAGACACAAGGATATGCATTAGAAAAAGAAAATTACATTCTTATGGCTATCGGATTTGCAATAATTATCCTCGGTTTTATTCTCATGTCCGGAGGAAAAATTGAAGATCCAAACACATTTTATCCAAACAACGATCCATCTCAAACTCCGGAAATGTTTTCATTTCGCCGAATTACATTAGCCCCTATACTTGTGTTATTTGGGTATGCATTCGAAGTATTTGCAATTATGGTTCGTCCTGAATCTAAAATTATACAGAAACTTTTTAGAAAATAAATATGGAGTGGTTTGAGGCACTTCTTATGGGAATCATTCAGGGCGTAACTGAATTTTTACCTGTAAGTAGCAGCGGGCATTTAGAGCTGTCAAAAGCTTTTTTTGATCTCGACGGAGAAAATAATATGGCTTTTACTATTGTTGTACACGGTGCTACGGTACTCAGTACCATTGTAGTGTTCCGAAAATATATTGGTGATTTATTCAAAGGATTATTTCGGTTTTCATGGAACGATGAAACCCATTACATTGCAAAAATAGTTCTTTCAATGATTCCGGCTATTATTATTGGGTTGTTGTTTGAAGAAGAATTAGAAGCATTTTTCGATGGAAATTTATTTTTTGTCGGCATTATGCTTCTCATAACTGCCACTTTATTAGCATTTACTTATTATGCAAAACCGCGAGCAAACAAGCTGTCATATTCTCATGCATTTATTATTGGGATAGCTCAGGCTTTTGCCATTTTACCGGGAATTTCCCGTTCGGGAGCAACAATTGCAACCGGACTTTTGCTCGGTAACAGAAGAGAAGAAACAGCATCATTTTCATTTTTAATGGTTGTTCCCGTTATTATTGGTGCAAATGCAAAAAAATTATTAGACTCGCTCAGCGAATCATCATCCGAGATTACAGCGGCGACAGGTAATATTAACACGTTTAATCTGTTAATAGGTTTTATGGCAGCTTTTTTTGTGGGTTGGCTTGCGTGCACTTTTATGATACGAATAGTAAAAAAAGGTAAATTAATTTGGTTTTCACTTTATTGTGCAATTATCGGCATTACGTCAATACTTGTTTCATTGATTTAATAAGATGCATATGATAATTGATAAAAATATACATACAATATCAGGTATTGATTTTCAGGAAGGACATGTTGTTCTGATTGATAAACAAAAAGATTGGACATCATTTGATGTGGTAAACAAAATTCGATATATGATAAAAAAAACATGTTCATTACCAAAAATAAAGGTCGGTCACGGTGGCACACTCGATCCACAGGCTACCGGATTACTCATTCTTGGTATTGGACGTGAAACAAAAAATTTATCTTCGTATCAAAATGAATCAAAAGAATATATAGCCGATATTACATTTGGGGCAGAAACCCCATCGTATGATTCTGAAACAGAACCCTGTGCCACATACTCAACAGCAGATGTTTCCGAGGAAATTATTCAACACTGTCTCGACACCCAATTTAGCGGCGAAATTATGCAAACGCCACCAATATATTCGGCAAAAATTATAAATGGGGTACGAGCATATAAATCTGCACGAGAAGGAGAAGAGGTTACAATGACCGCTGTTCCGGTTACTATTTATGAACATGAATTGATAGGCTACAGCGAAAATACAGCACGCATTCGGTTTGTGTGCTCAAAAGGCACATATATTCGTTCCTTAGCGTACGACATTGGAAAAGCTCTCAATAGCGGTGCGTTTTTATCATCATTGCGGCGTACCAAAAGTGGCGGTTTTGACATACAACAATGCATTGCAATTAAAGATTTCGAACAATTATTACACACACTATAAATGTACACGATATGAAGTTATCAAATTTTAAGTTAAAAGTACCGAGTGAATTAATAGCTCTCCATCCTTCAGGCAGTAGAGATGAATCCAGACTATTGGTTCTTGATGCGAAGACAGGAAAAATTGAACATAAGGTTTTTAAAGATATAGTTCAATATTTCAATGATAAAGATGTATTGATGCTTAATGATACAAAAGTGTTTCCTGCTCGATTGTACGGAAACAAGGAAAAAACAGGAGCAAAAATCGAAGTGTTTTTGCTGCGAGAACTTAATCGTGAGCAACGTTTGTGGGATGTGTTGGTTGACCCGGCTCGTAAAATTCGAATCGGAAATAAATTGTATTTCGGAGAAAACAACGAATTAGTTGCCGAAGTTATTGATAATACAACCTCTCGCGGTCGTACTGTACGATTTTTGTACGAAGATGACCATGAGGAATTTAAACGATTACTGTATTCTTTAGGTGAGACTCCTCTTCCGAATCATATTAACGATCAACGAAAAGCTAACGCTGACGATCGTGACAGATTTCAAACAATATTTGCAAAAAATGAAGGTGCGGTTGCTCTGCCATCTGCAGGAATGCACTTTAGTCGCGAGGTACTCAAACGACTCGAAATTATAGGTGTAGATTTAGCTTTTTTGACTTTACACATGGGGCTTGGAAACTTTAATACCATTGAGGTTGAAGATCTTACTAAACATAAAATGGATTCGGAACGGATGATAATTCCCGAAGAAGCAATACGTATTGTGAATGAAGCAAAAGAACGAAAATCAAATATATTTGCGTGTGGCACAACCGTTCTTCGTTCGATGGAAACATCGGTTTCTACCACCGGACATTTGAAACCATATGATGGATGGACAAACAAATTTATTTTTCCCCCGTATGATTTTAGTGTCGCAAATAGATTAATATCAAATTTCCATTTGTCACAATCAACATTGCTTATGATGGTTACTGCTTTTGGCGGATTCGATATGGTTATGGACACATATAAAACGGCAATTAAAGAAAAATATCGCTTTGGTTCCTATGGTGATGCAATGCTTATTTTGAAATAATTGTTTAGTTTTATTTTAGGACTTCTCCATATGATGTTCACTAAAAATAAATTTTTTATTAAAAAATAATCAACAAAAGTATTTGGCATTTATATAAAAATGTATACATTTGCAGTCCGATTTTTTAGAAAGAAAAATACAAAATGATGTACGCGATAGTAGAAATAGCAGGGCAACAATTTAAAGTTGCAAAAGATGATAAAGTTTTTGTAAACAGATTAACTCAAGCTGAAGGAGAGTCTGTTGATTTTGAGTCAGTTTTGTTAACGCAAGATGACAAAAAAGTCAATGTTGGCACACCGGAAGTTAAAGGTGCAAAAGTTACGGCAAAAATTTTAACACATTTAAAAGGTGATAAAGTTATCGTTTTCAAAAAGAAACGACGTAAAGGTTACCGGGTAAAAAATGGTTTCAGACCATGTCTTACTCAAATTCAAATAGAAGAAATTACAGCATAATTTTAAAAAATAGCAAACTATGGCACATAAAAAAGGAGCCGGAAGTTCAAAGAACGGTAGAGAATCAGAAAGTAAACGTTTAGGCGTTAAAATTTATGGCGGTCAAGTGGTGAAAGCAGGCAACATTATTGTTCGTCAACGCGGAACTGCTCACAATCCCGGTAGAAATGTTGGACTCGGTAAAGATCATACGCTTTTTGCTTTGTCTAATGGCGTCGTGAAATTTCAAAAAAAGAAAGATAATAAGTCATATGTTTCCATAGTAGAAGCTGAGGCATAACAGATTCATATGTTTGAAAAATATACTCCTGATTATATATTCGCAATGCGGGTATTTTTCAGGAGTTTTTTTTTATTTTTGTGTCTATAATATATTAGTATGATTACACTTCAACGCATTCGGGATAACAAAAACGAAATAATTGCACTCTTGCAAAAAAAGCATTTCGATGCTCATACGGTTATCGATACCATTCTACAATTAGATGACAGTCGTAAACAGATACAGCAAGAGTTAAATGCAAAACAAGCTGAATTAAATGCTTTGTCAAAAGAAATTGGCGAATTGTTTAAACAGAAAAAGACTGCGGAAGCTCAATCTGCAAAGGAAAAAACAGCTATTCTTAAGCAAGAAATTAAAGAACTTGATACATACTTTTCTACCTGCGAGAGCGATTTGCAAAAAAATATTGTTACTATACCCAATGTTCCTCATCCTTCGGTTCCCGAAGGTCATTCTGATGAAGATAATGTTGAAGTGAGTTCCTTTGGTGATTTGCCCCAATTGAAGCAGATGAAACCTCATTGGGATTTGGCTGAACAGTATAATTTGATAGATTTTGAACTTGGGAATAAGCTGACCGGTGCCGGATTTCCGGTGTATATTGGCAAAGGTGCAAAATTGCAACGTGCTCTTATTAGCTTTTTCTTAGATAAAGCTCACGAAGCAGGATATTTGGAATATATGCCACCGATTATGGTAAATGAAGATTCCGGATTTGGAACGGGACAATTACCCGATAAAGAGGGCCAAATGTATCATGTAACAGAAGATAATTTGTATCTTATTCCAACTGCCGAAGTTCCGGTTACCAATATTTTTAGAAATACAATTCTTTCTCCTTCTGATTTTCCGGTAAAATGTACTGCATACACGCCATGTTTCCGCCGTGAAGCCGGTTCGTACGGAAAAGATGTGCGGGGACTGAACCGCTTACATCAATTTGATAAAGTTGAAATTGTACGGCTCGAACATCCCGATAATTCCTATGCTGCTCTCGATGAAATGGTTATTTATGTAGAGTCTTTATTACAGGCTTTGGAATTACCGTATCGTGTTGTTCGCTTATGTGGCGGTGATATCAGTTTCACCTCTGCTTTAACCTATGATTTTGAAGTTTATTCTGCTGCGCAAGAACGCTGGCTCGAAGTGAGTTCGGTGTCGAATTTTGAAGATTTTCAGGCAAACCGATTAAAATTACGTTTCAAAGATGAAGAAACTAAAAAAACACGCCTGGCTCACACATTAAATGGTAGTGCCCTGGCTTTGCCTCGGATAGTTGCGGCTTTACTCGAAAATAATCAAACAGCAGAAGGAATTTCTATTCCCCAAGCTTTGGTACCATATACCGGTTTTTCGTGTATTGAGTAATCTTTGTATGCAAAGCATACTTTTTTCGCTTATAAACAGCCATCTTCAGCTCAAAAATAATTTAAAATAACCCGTTATTATTTCATTATTTTTGATTGAACCTCACTATTTATAAGCGTTCTGAATCTAAAAAATTATATCGAACTCAGGTTTATAATTAAGCCATAAAAAAAGGTGTTAGATTTTTTTTCTAACACCTTTTTTATGAGAATAATATCTTCTGTTACCCGAGATATGTTTTGAGGATTTTACTTCGGGTTGTATGTTTCAAACGTCTTACCGCTTTTTCTTTAATTTGTCGAACACGTTCGCGTGTTAATCCGAATTCAGTGCCAATTTCTTCGAGAGTGTACGGGTTTTTTTGTCCCAGGCCGAAATATAAACGAATAATGTTTGCTTCACGTTCAGTTAAGGTAGAAATAGCACGCTCAATTTCCTTTTGAAGAGATTCCTGAATAAGCGAAGTGTCAGGTGTTGGTGTGTCTTTACTGTCAAGCACATCATAGAGAGTTCCTTCTTCCGTTTGAGAAAGGGGAGCATCCATTGAAATGTGACGACCGGAATTTTTTACAGATTCCTTTACATCACGTGCACTACATTCAAGTTGACTTGCAATTTCTTCCGCTGTTGGTTCACGCTCAAATTCTTGTTCAAGATTCGAAAGAGTTTTGTTTATTTTATTAATTGAACCAATTTTGTTCAAAGGTAAACGAACAATACGTGCTTGTTCAGCAAGAGCCTGAAGAATAGATTGTCTAATCCACCATACCGCATAGGAAATGAATTTAAAACCGCGTGTTTCATCAAAACGTTGAGCTGCTTTTATTAAGCCAAGGTTACCTTCATTAATAAGGTCAGGTAAACTGAGTCCTTGATTTTGATATTGTTTAGAAACGGAAACAACAAATCGTAAATTTGCCTTGATAAGTTTATCAAGTGCTCGTTGATCACCCTCACGAATACGTTTAGCCAATTCTACTTCTTCTTCGGCAGAAATTAAATCAACTTTGCCGATTTCATGTAAATATTTGTCTAATGAGGGGGTGTCACGATTTGTTACTTGTTTGGTAATTTTTAGTTGCCTCATATTCTTTACTCCTTATGTTTTATAAAACAATATATACGAATTCCTTTTTTTTTGGTTTGCAAATTTCGTCTTTTTTTTGAGAATATAGCTGTTTTTTATAAAAAAAAAGTAAATAATTGTGTGATGCATAAATATAAATCTTATTTTTGCCGCTCAATTAAATATAATGTCTAACTATTAATTTCTAATTTATTTTTAACATGTCACAAGAAAATTCAGAAGTAAACAAAGAACAAGAAGAAAATCTTGACGAACAAACAGCGAAAGCACAAACAGAAGAGACTGTGCAATCGGAATCATCAAAAGAACAAAATGATGATGTAAAAGAAGAACAAAAACCTGCTGAAAAAGCAGAGTCACAAAATGATGAGCTTACAGAAGAAAACGACGAAGATGAAGTAACTTCTTCATCTGAAGAGGTAACAGCAAATGATGAAGAAGATTCTGAAGATCATTCTGATGATGATTCGGAGGTTGATTCAATAATTGCTGAATCTAAATTATCTCAACCGGCATTTGATTGGGATAAGTTTGAAGCTGAAGAAGATGAATACAGTCATAAAGAACGTGAATCACTTGCTAAAACTTACGATCAAACTCTTTCGACAATTACGGAGAATGAGGTAGTCGATGGAGTTGTGGAGACTCTTACAAAACGAGAAGTTGTTGTAAATATTGGCTATAAATCTGATGGTATTGTTAACGTTAATGAATTTCGGTATAATCCTGATTTAAAACAAGGAGATACTGTTGAGGTTTTTGTTGAAAGCCAAGAAGACAAAAATGGTCAATTAGTATTGTCGCATAAAAAAGCACGTGCTCTTAAATCATGGGATAGAGTTAATCAAGCTTTAGAAGATAATGAAATTGTTAAAGGATATGTAAAATGTCGTACAAAAGGTGGTATGATAGTGGACGTATTTGGTATTGAAGCTTTCTTGCCAGGTTCACAAATCGATGTTAAGCCTATACGCGATTATGATATTTATGTTGGAAAAACAATGGAATTTAAAGTTGTGAAAATTAATCATGAATTTAAAAACGTTGTTGTTTCTCACAAAGCTCTTATTGAGGCTGAATTAGAAGTTCAGAAAAAAGAAATTATTTCGAAACTGGAAAAAGGTCAAGTTTTAGAAGGTGTTGTTAAAAACATTACTTCGTATGGTGTGTTTATCGATTTAGGTGGTGTAGACGGATTAATTCACATTACAGATCTTTCATGGGGACGAATTTCTCATCCGGAAGAAATTGTGTCATTGGATGAAAAAATCAATGTTGTAATTCTTGATTTTGATGATGAGAAAAAACGTATTGCTCTTGGATTAAAACAATTAACGCCACATCCATGGGATACTTTAGATAAAGATTTACAAATCGGTGATAAAGTAAAAGGAAAAGTTGTTGTGATGGCCGATTATGGTGCTTTTGTTGAAATAGCTCCGGGTATTGAAGGTCTTATTCACGTTTCTGAAATATCATGGTCTCAACATTTACGAAGTGCAAATGAATTTCTTTCTGTTAGTGACGAAGTGGAAGCTGTTGTGTTAACATTAGATCGTGAAGAACGTAAAATGTCGCTCGGTATGAAGCAATTAAAACCGGATCCATGGGACGAAATTGATTCTAAATATGCTGTAGGAAGTAAACATACTGCAACAGTACGTAACTTTACAAACTTTGGTGTATTCGTTGAAATTGAAGAAGGTGTTGATGGCTTAATTCATATTTCTGATTTGTCTTGGACTAAGAAAGTGAAACATCCGGGAGAATTTACAACAGTAGGTGCAGATATCGATGTTGTTGTTCTCGAAGTGGATAAAGAAAATCGTCGTTTAAGCCTTGGGCATAAACAATTAGAAGAAAATCCATGGGATGTGTTTGAAACAATTTTTAATGTTGATTCAGTACATGAAGGTACTATTGTTGAAGTAAATGATAACAAAAATGTTGTAGTAGCTTTACCATACGGTGTTGAGGCAATTTCAACAGTTAATCATATTAAAAAACAAGATGGCTCAACAGCTCAAGTTGATGAAAAATTAGATTTTAGAGTAACAGAATTCTTAAAAGATGCGAAAAAAATCTTTGTTTCTCATACTCGTACGTTTGAAGAAGCGAAGCCTAAAAAAGAAACTGATACTAGTAAAGCTAAAACAAACACGAAAAAATCCATTAAAAAGATGCATGAGAGCATCGAAAAAACAACATTTGGAGATGTTTCTGAATTAGCAAATCTTAAGTTCACATTGAAAGATGAGGAAAAAAAGAAAAATGACGAGTAAATTTTTACATGGAAGCTTTGTTTTTTTAAAGCTTCCATGTATCTTTACCTTATTATAAATAAAATTTTATTGTCATGGACTGCAAAATAACAAAAAAAGACTCGTATACTCTTATTGAAATAATTTCGGATAAGTTGGATTCTCAAATAGCTCCTTCTTTAAAATCCGAATTGGTATTAATTTCCGGTAATAAAGAAAAGAATATTATTCTTGATTTATCTAATTGTCGCTATTGTGACTCTTCCGGACTAAGTGCTATATTAGTCGCCAATAGATTATGCAAAAACGCTAATGGAACTTTTGTGTTATGTGGTCTTCAGTCGGCTGTTGAACGATTAATTACTATTTCTCAACTAGATTCTGTATTAAATATTACGACAACTCTAGAAAAAGCAGAAGAAATGATATAAATATATATGCTAAATCATGAATTATCTATTTTAGGAAGTAGTTCAGCATTACCAACGTCTCAAAGATTTTCATCCGCTCAAATATTACGAATATTTGAGCGTTTTTTTTTGATTGATTGCGGAGAAGGTACGCAAATTCAATTGCGTCGCTTGAAAATACCTTTTAATAAAATTCGTGCTATTTTTATTAGTCATCTTCATGGTGATCATTATCTCGGAATATTTGGTGTGCTTTCTAGTTTCAACATGTTGGGACGAACAGCTCCCTTAAATATATATTCTCCTAAAGGTTTGGAACAATTGGTTCGTATGCAACTTCGATTTGTGGAAAAAAATCTCTCTTTTGATTTACGATTTATTGAAATTCCTCATGAAGAACGTTCGGAATTGTATGTCGATAAAAAAGTTGTTGTTCGTGCTTTTAAATTAAATCATCGTATACCTTGTTTTGCTTTCGAATTTTCTCACAATACAATAGAGCGAAATATTATAAAAGAATGTATAAGTCTCTATAATCTTTCTTTGTCTGAAATTGCATTAATTAAATCAGGCGGAGATTTAACTCTAGAAAATGGGCACAGAATTGCTAATCATGAATTAACTTATACAAAGCATCCGGTTTCGTTTTTGTATGTTACAGATACTCGCTTTAAGCCCTCATTGGCCGAGCTAATAAGCATGCCGCCAACTTTATTGTATCATGAGGCTACTTTTGATGTTGATTTGGCTCAGCGTGCCCGAGAGACCTATCATTCAACTTCTGAAGAAGCGGCACAATTTGCATCTTTAGTACAGGCTCAACATTTGATTATCGGACATTTTTCTGCTCGATATCACAGTGTAGAAAAATTAATCCTGCAGGCTCGAGCTCTATTTCCTAATACCGACGCTGCCGAAGATCTTCAAAGATTTACTTTTTAAGCACTATTTTCTGTTTAGAAATTTTCTAATATGCAATAGCAAAGAGCACCCGTTTGCTTGACGGTTTTCCCGAATATATACATGTTCCCGGTTCTTCTTTAGCGTCAAGAGGAATACAACGAATTGTTGCTTTTGTTTCTTGTTTTATTTTTTCCTCGGTTTCACTTGTGCCATCCCAATGAGCTGAAACAAAACCACCTTTTTGAGCAATGATTTCTTTGAATTCATCATATGTATCAACCGTATGAGTATGTTCTTTTCTGTAATTGAAGGCCTTGTCGTAAATATTTTGTTGAATTGTATCGAGTAGATTTTCAATATAATCTTCAATATTTTTTATTTCAACGGTTTCTTTTGTTAAGGTATCTCTTCGTGCTACTTCAACTGTTCCGTTTTCTATATCGCGAGGTCCCATTGCGAGACGAATTGGGACACCTTGCAGTTCGTATTGAGCAAACTTCCATCCGGGTTTGTGTGTATCCCTATCATCGAATTTAACAGAAACACCTTTGCCGGTTAATTTCTTTTGTATGTCAGATACTTGTTTGCGTATGTTATCAAGTTGTTCGTCGTTTTTATATATAGGAACAATAACAACTTGAATAGGAGCTAACTCGGGCGGTAATACTAATCCATTGTCATCAGAATGAGCCATGATTAAAGCACCCATTAAACGGGTAGAAACTCCCCATGATGACGCCCATACAAAATCATTTTGTCCTTCTTTATTGGTAAATGTGACATCAAATGCTTTTGCGAAATTTTGACCTAAAAAATGAGAGGTGCCCGATTGAAGAGCTTTACCATCTTGCATGAGAGCTTCTATTGTATATGTGTCAATAGCTCCTGCGAATCGTTCATGTGCACTTTTTCTTCCTTTTATTACCGGCATTGCCATATATTTTTCGGCAAAATCGGCATATACATTTATCATTTTTTCGGTTTCTTCTATAGCTTCTTCTTGTGTTGCATGAGCAGTATGCCCTTCTTGCCATAAAAACTCTGCAGTTCGCAAAAAGAGACGAGGCCGCATTTCCCAACGCACTACATTTGCCCACTGATTACATAAAATTGGTAAATCACGATATGATTGTATCCAATTTTTATACGTATTCCAAATAATTGTTTCAGATGTTGGTCGTACAATTAGTTCTTCTTCTAATTTAGCGTCTTCGTCAACTACAATGTTATTGTTACCGTCGTTTTTTAATCGGTAGTGGGTTACCACAGCACACTCTTTTGCAAAACCATCAACATGGCTAGCTTCTTTACTAAAGAATGATTTTGGAATAAATAATGGGAAGTATGCATTTACATGCCCTGTTTCTTTAAACATTTTGTCTAAAATTGCTTGCATTTTTTCCCAGATAGCATATCCGTAAGGTTTTATAACCATACAACCTCTAACGGCTGATGATTCTGCTAAATCTGCTTGTACAACTAGCTCGTTATACCATTGAGAATAATTTATTTCTCTACGTGTTAATTTTTTTGCCATAATTTTTATTTGGTATGGTATTTGCAAAAATACAAATACATTACTTATAATTTAATTTTTATTTGATAATGCAAAATAAATGAAATAAATTGATTTAATAAATATATGGAGGACTTTACCATGAAAACACACGTATTTTTTTTAATTTTAATGATTCCAGTCCTAATGTCATGTAGTTCTTGGGAATCTGTTAATGCAAAATATCAGGACGATATATATATCAGTCGCTCTGATGTTAAATCTGATAATCAATCAGTTGAAACACAAGAAGAGTTTGAGCCCGTTCAAAGTTCCTCGGAACCGCTCCGTCAAGATTATTATGAAGACGAACAATATAACACGGAAGAATTTTCTGAAGAGTATGTCTCTGAGTCGGAAAATGACGGTTATACTTCTGAGTATACCGACGGATCGGAAAATGTTGTGAATAATTATTATAGTAATAATTTTTATTCAGATGATTATTATTATTCAAGACGTTTTTTTGATTCATATTCTCCTCGTTATTCTTATGACTATTATGGATATGATTATTATGATAAATGGTATTTTTCTGTTCAGGTAGGAAATCCATATTGGTCAATTTCGTATAGGCCATATTGGTCGTATCATAGATATCCCGGATACTATGGTTATTCTTCATACTATAATCCATATTATGGTTATTCTCATTATAATCGCTATCATCACTCTCCTTATTCTCGGTATAGAAATTATGATAATTCATATTATTATAACTATCCGAACAGACGTTCATCAGCAGTGTATGCTCCGCGTTCATCATCGTACAACAGATCGAACAATTCATCTTCAAGACCGTATCCTGACAGATCGAAATCATCTACGGTAAAAAGCGGCTCTTCATCTGAACGAGTTACACAACCACGCTCTTCTACAAGCAGAGGTAATGTGAATTCACGTTCAAATGAGACATATAAATCGAATACTCCACGAACTTCAACACGTTCGAGTTCCGGAACACGTTCGTATTCGAAAGATGGTGCAGTGAACTCTTCTTCGTCACGAAGTAATGTGCAACCAAGCCAAAAAGCGAGTACCCGAACTAATTCTTCACGAAGCTCGTCTACTCGGCAAGAAAGTTCAACACGTACTAAATCGGGAACTACGAATGAAAATAGAACGTCGGTACCATCGTCTCAACGAAGTTATTCAAGCCCAAACAGGTCAACAACTTCGCCTTCTCCTAACCGAACACAAAGTTCGACTAATGTGAGAAAAAGCGATACTAATACCGGAAGTTCTCGTTCATCTTATGGTGGATCGTCAACACGTTCAAGTTCTCCGTCACGAAGTTATTCTTCTCCACAAAAAAGTTCTTCAACTTCTTCATATTCGAGAAGTAGTAGTCCGAGCAGATCGTCGTCATCGTCATATTCGGGTAGTAGCAGTTCGTCTCGCTCTTCGTCGGGAACGAGTGGTAGGTCTTCTTCGTCACGTTCGTCACGCGGTCCATCCGATAATGCTTCGTACACCAATCAAGGTGGCGGTTCTTCGCAATCAGGTTATCGAAAGCCAAGTAGCACTAGGTCAGATGAATCTCGTTCGGGTAGTCGTTCGTCATATTCAAAACCAAATAGTTCATCATCTTCATATAGTAGATCACGTCGTTAATTTAAAAATAGAGAAAACATGAAAAAGTTTAGTTTATTTATTATAGGTATTAGTTTCGCATCGTTTATTTTTGCTCAAAATTTTCAAGATGCTTTACGATATAGTGAGTCTTTCCCTCTGGGTAATGCTCGATTTACTGCAATGTCAGGTGCATTTGGATCTTTAGGTGGAAATATTTCAGGCTTAACGGTTAATCCTGCCGGAAGTGCGGTTTTTAAGAAAAATGCAATTGAATTTACTCCTGCATTTTTGCTTACCAAAACACAAAATTATTATTTGGGAAGTTATAATGGTACGTTTAACAGTTCTATGGCAATTCCCAATTTTGGAGTAGTGTTTACGCAAACACTAGATGATAATGAACTGTTTGTGTCCGGTATTAGTTTTGCTTTTGGAATCAATCGAACAAATGATTTTAATAGTATTGCAAATTTTAATACCTTCAATACTAAACATTCCCTAACCGATGATTTTTTAAGACGGGCAAATGCAGGTAGTTCTGAGTCTAATTATACCGATTTAGCGTGGGAAACCTATTTGTTTGATTATGATAGTACTGCAAATATGTACGAAAGTGATTTTCATTGGTATGACAATAATTATGAATACACTTTATATGGAATAGAACAAGATATTACTATTAATCGAGGTGGTTCGATGAAAGAATATACATTTAATCTTGGAGTAGATTTTTCTGAAGTTGTATATCTTGGTGCAAGTTTTAATATTGAAGCTGTTTCGTATACAGAATCATTTGATATTAAAGAATCTGATGATGCCGGTAATTATGATTATTTAAATTCTTTTGTGTATTCCACAAAGCTTGATGTGAGTGGGTCGGGAGTTAATGGAAAAATTGGACTGATTGTGAAACCGAATGAGTCTATCCGTTTAGGACTTGCAGCACACACTCCAACTATGTATTCATTATATGAAGAGTATGATGCAAAAATAAATGCACAATATGATGTTCCAATTAATGGGTATGACTATTCTATGTCACAAGATTATTTAAGTGATTTTTCATATAAGGTTTTAAAACCGGGAAAATTTATAACAAGTGCATCATATATTTATAAAAATATTGCAATGGTAGGTATTGATTATGAGAGCATTAACTACTCATATTCTCAATTGTCTGCTTCGAGTGAATCTTTTTCAAATGCCAATAATGAAATAACAACAGAGTTGCAAAGCGTTAATAATTTGAAAATTGGAGCGGAATTACGATACGGACCATTTAGTTTCCGCGGCGGAATGGCTTTCTATGATAATCCATATAAAAACCTTGAGTTTGAGCAATGGTTTTATAAACGAAATATTTCAGGTGGGGTAGGTATTAGTAATAATAATTTTTATTGTGATTTATCATGGGTAAAATCAAAACAATTTGGATACGAAGCATTGTACTCAGACTTTAATTCAAATACTGTATCTGCTAAGTCTGATACATATTCCGATAATTTCTTTCTTACTTTTGGTATTAAATTTTAATGTGTATTTTTTTTATGTAAGCCGTCTTGTTTTTCAAGGCGGCTTTTTTTGTGTCAAAAAGCATCATTTTTTTCTTTTTGAATCTACATTTATTTAGTGTATATTTGATATTGAATTATGTAACATTTGATATGAACCGAGACATGATTTGCCGAATGACGAATCACAGTTATTGAAATGATTATTTTGATATAGCTTATCAAAGTAGTTTCGTTAATACTGGTGAGACTTATTCCTGAAAAGAGTTTGGGGCAAGTTATGACAATTAAAAATTAATAAAATATACATATGAAAAATCTATTATTTATTGTATTAAGTATTTTCGCATCATTTGCGTATGCTCAAAATCAACGGTATGTTTCTTCTATTGAAGAGGCCTTGGAAGATCCAGAAACAGTTGTTAGTCTTGAGTTACGAAACAAGGGATATGCTGAAATTCCTAAAGAAATATTGCAGTGTAAAAATTTAATGTATTTAGATATTTCTCGAAATGAAATATCTGAATTACCTCGATGGCTTTTTCGCTTAAAACATTTAACGGTTCTATCTGTCGCAGATAATTCGCTGACAAGAATTCCTAAGCAGATAAAAAAATTATCATTTCTTGAAGTCTTAAATTTGAATAATAATCAGATAACTCAATTACCTGAATCTATTGGTGAACTTCACACCCTGAAAAAAATTCATGTGTTAAATAATCAATTAACAGCATTACCCGAAAGTTTTAAAAATCTAACAAACTTAAGGGATATCGTTTTGCAATCTAACCAGTTACATTATTTTCCAAATCAAATTTTATATAATTCACGTTTAGTCAGTTTAAGTTTAAGTAATAATCCGATAAAAACGATTCCTGATGCTTTTTATAATTTAACCTTATTAGAAGAATTGTATGTTTCAAACTGCCAGTTAGACACACTCCCATCGTCTATAGGTTTATTACAACGACTAACTATTTTAGATGTTTCTTCGAATAAACTCACTTTATTGCCGGAAGAGTTGTCAAAATTGCCGCAATTAAAAAATGCGTATTTTCAAAATAATAACTTGCGAACATTACCATTTTCTATTGGACAATTATCAGAATTAGAGATTTTGTTTATATATAATAACAATTTATCACAATTACCGCTTTCTTTCGTGCAACTAAACTATTTATTTGAGTTACACATGTATAATAATTCATTTAATCAGCTTCCTCGTGTGCTGACCAAAATGGAATCTATACAAAACTTATATATTGATTATACGCTTCTTGAACAATCAGAAAAGATGTTGCTAGCTATGCAACTCGATATTCTTGGTATACATGGTGCTTCTGATGTTTCAAAACAGCGTCAGCAAGCTTTTAAGAAAAAAAATCCGTCTGTGCTGTTTCTTGATTAAACCACATATTTGAAACCAATAATCAATATAACGCAGAAAAACTGTTTTTTATGCAAAGCATACTTTTTCCGCTTATAAACAGCCATCTTCAGCTCAAAAATAATTTAAAATAACCCGTTATTATTTCATTATTTTCGATTGAATCTCACTATTTATAAGCGTTCTGAACCTAAAAAATTATATCGAACTCAGGTTATAATTGTTGATATGAGTCGAGAGCTGAAAAATTATAATAAACAGATGTTTTATTATTCAGTTTTTTAGTATTTTTGCTCAAAACTTAAATGTAATAACTATGGCAACGACAGCAGATTTTAGAAATGGATTATGTATAGAATATAATAACGATTTATATACAATTACACAATTTCAACACGTAAAACCTGGTAAAGGAGCAGCTTTTGTGCGAACAAAATTGAAAAATGTGCAAACCGGAAAAGTGCTTGATAATACTTTTAATGCGGGGGTGAAAATAAATGTAGCACGCATAGAGCGTCGTCCGCATCAATATTTATACAGTGATGATATGGGGTATAATTTCATGAATAGTGAAACTTTCGATCAATTATCATTATCGCAAGAGCTTATTAATTGTCCGGAATTATTAAAAGAAGGTCAAGAAGTTGAGATTGTTGTGCATGCCGACACCGAAAATGTATTGTATGCAGAACTTCCTCAAACAGTTGTAATGGAAGTTATTTATACAGAGCCGGGCTTAAAAGGCGACACGTCAAGTTCTACCGCATTAAAATCTGCAACGGTTGAAACTAACGCAGAAATTATGGTTCCTTTATTTATTAATCAAGGTGATAAAATTAAAATAAATACTGTGGAGAAATCGTATGTAGAACGGGTAAAATAATGTAATTCCGTATGTGGAATTTGAACTCAACAGAGTTTGTCTATATACCGAAGTTTGTCTTTTTTAAAGAAAAACACCGTATTTGAGAAAGAAAAAAGCTTGTAATTTTTTTTTATTGCATGCTTTTTTTTATTTTTAGAAAAAATATTCAAGATGGTATCGCAAAATGCTTCTTTACGAAAGTTAAATCTTTCAAATTTTAAGTTAAATTCTTTGTTAGATTTGACTCAGGCAATTAACGAGAATCTTTCGACTGTCGGGTTGCTTGAAAAATACGAGAATATTTTATGTCATGAACTGAATATCGGTAAAATAATCGTATTTATTGAGGATAATGACTGGGAAACTATCCTTCGTGTAGGTATACCGGAGTCACATGAGAATATCCTGTATAAGAATATTGAGCCAGAAATGCTTAAATATGAGGAGATTACCGGCATTTCTTTTCAAATGAAATATCCTTTCGATATTTTTGATGTTATTATTCCTGTATTTCACAAGGATGAACCCGTTGCTTATGTACTTATTGGTGATATAGACGAAGAGCAACAAGGTATTAGTCCAATAATAAAACATCTGAAATTTATTCAAACAATTACGAATATCATAGTTGTTGCAATTGAAAATAAACGCTTATATCAAGAGTCTTTAGAAAAAGAGGTATTGCGAAAAGAGTTGGAGGTTGCGTCAAAAATGCAATCAATGCTTATACCATCAACAGATTCTTTGCCCAAAAATCCGTACCTTAATGTTGCAACCTACTATAAACCACATTCACAAGTTGGGGGCGATTATTACGATTTTATGGCTCTCAACGAGCATGAATTTGGGTTTTGTATTGCTGACGTGTCGGGTAAAGGTGTTTCTGCAGCTATTTTGATGTCAAATTTTCAAGCAAATTTGCGGGCTTTGTTCAAAAGTAAGTTATCTCTGATAAATTTGGTTAAAGAATTGAATGAGCTGGTGAATGCAAGTGCTCACGGAGAGAAATTCATTACTTTTTTTATCGCAAAATACAATATTAAAAATAAGTCTATACAATATATTAATGCCGGACATAACCCTCCTTTGCTTTTGCATAAGGAAAAACAGTCGATGGTATATCTTACAAACGGATGTGTAGGGCTTGGTATGTTTGAGGAAATTCCTACAATTCGTGTAGGTACAGTACATGTTAGCCCAGGTGATAAATTGGTGTGTTATACCGATGGCTTGATTGAGGCTGAAAATGATGCTCTTACCGAGTTCGGAACTATTCCGCTGGAAGGTGCTATATCTATCGATGGTGGAATCGATGAGTCTATTCATTATTTGAATACCTCACTTGATGCTTTTCTTGATGGAAACTCTTTGGGTGATGATATTACAATTATTGGTCTCGATTTTCTGTAAAATTTATTGTGTAGAAATCTCGTTTTCTCATGGCAGTTTTAAAAGGTGTTTTTTTAGGAACAGGAACTTCACAAGGTATTCCAGTAATTGGATGCGATTGCTCGGTATGTAAATCTCAAAATCTTTACAATAAACGGCTCCGTACGTCTTTTTTTCTTTCATATAAAGATGTTGATATTGTGATTGATGCCGGACCCGATTTTCGTCAGCAGATGCTTCAAAATAATATTACAAACGTAGATGCAATTCTTTTAACACACGAACATAAAGACCACACAGGTGGACTTGACGATATACGTCCTATTAATTTTAGAAAGAAGCAGGCAATGGATATATATGCTGAAGACAGAGTTATAGAATCTGTTCGACGTGAATATTCGTATGTGTTTAAAAAGAAGACATATCCAGGTGTGCCATTAATGGTTTTACACGAAATTTCAAATATGTCATTTCAATTTAATTCGCTCACTATTCAACCTATACGTACATATCACTGGGATTTGCCTGTTTTTGGTTTTCGGATAGATTCTTTTGCATACATTACCGATGCTTCCTTAATTGAAGATTCTGAAATGCGGAAATTACATAACCTGGATGTTCTTGTTATCAATGCTTTGCGTTTCGAAAAGCATTATTCGCATTTTAATCTTGAGGAAGCATTGCACATAATTGAAATATTGAAACCGAAACATGCCTACTTAACCCATATTAGTCATTATCTTGGTGATCATACCGAAACACAAAAAAAATTACCGCCCCATGTGTCTTTGGCTTATGACGGCTTGCAAATACAGATATAAACATGGTACAAAAAGCAGTATTTTTAGATAGAGACGGGGTTATTAATGATGGTTCATTATATTATACGTATACTATTCCTGATTTTCGTATTAATGATGGAGTTATTGAAGGATTACAATTATTGCAAGAAAATGATTTTATACTTATTATTATAACAAATCAAAGTGGTGTCGCAAAAGGTATCTATTCTTTGTGCGATGTACAAAAAGTACATGAATATATGATTCAAGAATTTCACAAACATGATATTAGTATTGCCGAAATATATATGTGTCCTCATCATCCTGATGTTTTTGATTGTGATTGCCGAAAGCCCAAAACCGAGTTGTTTGAAAAGGCTGTGCAGGATTTATCAGTAGATGTTTCTCGTTCGTACATGATAGGTGACAGTGAGCGTGATATTATTGCCGGAAATAAAATGGGTTTACAGTCTCTATTAATTGAAAAAAATGAAAATATTTTTCCATATTGCCAAGCTATTGTTCAAAATAAAGTATAATAAGTATGTTTTGTGTTATTGATAACGAGATTACAAAAATTTCAGATTCGATTATGTCTTTGGATAATGTTTTTGGAATGTTTGATTCTTTAGTTGAAACGGTACGATTGTATAACACAAAACCTTTATTTATTAATGAACATATTGCAAAGATGTTGGAGACAATGGATGTGTTGTCGTTTCCGTATCCGAATAATTTTTCGGTGTCGTATGTGTCTCGTCAAATTACTCGTTTGTTGAATGTGAATAAAGTTTACAAAGGAGGCATTTGTAAAATATGCGTGTTTCGAAAAGCTTCAATTTTTTCACATGAAGAAACAGATACTCAATCTCAATTTATTATTTTTGTTGATTCGCTGGCAGAGAGAGATTTTGAATTTAATACAAAGGGAATTTCGTTGGCAATAATTCCTTCTGTTGTCATTCAAAAACCATATTTATATACCATGTATTCTGCTCATATGTTAACGCAACGGAAAATTCCTTTTTTGTTGCAAAAAACAGGTGCAGATGCTCTGACTTTTTTTACGGAATATGAGCAGATTTTTCATACCTCGGCAGGAGATATTTTTTATGTAAAAAATATGGAAGTTTATTGTCCGAATGCTGAAATTAATACGTTTCGGCATCCTCTCACTAATCATGTTATTGATACCTTAAAACGGCAGGGTATAGCTGTTCATGAAGCAGAAAATATGTTTGTTGATGATATTATGTCTGCCGATGAGGTTTTTGTAACGCATCCTATTACCGGTATTCAATGGGTTGTGCGGGTAAACGATAAGATTGTAAGTTATTCACTGTCGAAAAAAATATATTCTTTACTTCAACAGATTATTGATGTGTGATTATTTTTATAGATATGAAAACTATCTGTTGAGAAATGAAAGTCTTCGTTGAATTCAATTGTTGGTGAAAAATTGTCCTCCTTTAATTTCTATATATTGTCATGCTATTATTGTATATAATATGCAAACAAATAAGGGTGAGAAATATATTTTTCAAACCTCATTTACAGTTGTTTTTTTGGTGTTGTTGCTTGAAAGTTTTTCAAGTAAAAAGGTTCAAAATAAGCAACATCAGCAAAATTGCCTTGTTTGTATTGTGAATATGCAATCTGTCCAACACTTTCGCTCGAGCAGGTAATGTTCGGAACAAAATGTATATGCGGAGCCGATAAAATTTCTTGTAATTTTTGACTGCCGTCACCAAAAAGATAATATGACTTATGTGATTCAAAAAGCTGGATAGTTTCTTCAGTAACGACAAGGGGGTGCGTTTTCTGTAATTGAGTTATGTATGCATCAAACTGTGCGGTGTAAACTTCCATTCTGCGGGCATCAATCATTGGGCAGAGAATAGCATTCTCCGGTATGGATTTCTTTGAGTTGAGAGTGTATTGTAAAGCCAAAGCTTCCAATGTATTTATAGTAATAAGCGGAAGGTCGGCGGCATAGCATAATCCTTTTGCTACCGATGTGCCAATGCGTAAGCCGGTATATGAACCCGGTCCCTCAGAAATTGCAATAGCGTCAAAATCTTTTATGGTGAATGATGCGTGTGCAAGCATCTCTTCAATGAGAACGGTTAATTTCGCCGAATGAGCCTGTGGTTCGGATATTTCAGAAATATGTATGCAAGTTTCATTTTCATGAATAGCAATCGAACAAATATTTGTAGCAGTTTCAATACTAAGTATACGAGTCATGTTATTCTTGTAAAAACGGATTAGATTCTTTTTCTATTTGAATAGTTGTTGGTTCACCATGTCCGGGATATACAATTGTTTCGCCGGGAAGAGGGAGTAGTTTTGTTGAAATGTTTTCAATTAAAGTTTCATGATTGCCGCCCGGTAAATCACTCCGTCCAATACTCCCGGCAAAGAGTGCATCGCCCGAAAATAAGATATTATCCTGTGGATAATAATAACAGATACTCCCTTTGCTATGTCCCGGAACATGAATGGCATATAAGGTGCTGTTTCCCAGTTGAATTGCTGAGCCTTCCGAAATGTAATTTGTTATGCTTGGCGGTTGATCCATACTTATGCCGTACCGGATGCTTTGACTAATAGCATTGTCAATAAAGGGGTTTTCGTCTTTGTGACCATATATTGGTATGTTCGGAAATTTTTCATATATACAAGCTGCACCAAATACGTGGTCGAGGTGGCAATGGGTATAAAGTATGGTGTTGAGCGTATAATTGTTATCGGTAATGAATGATATAAGTTTTTGCTTTTCTGCTTCGAAAAAACAACCCGGGTCTATAATGGCAGATTGACGAGTGTCAGAATCTGTTATAACATAGGTGTTTTGATAAAAATGATTGAATTGAAAAGTTTGAATATGCATATCGTTTTTTTTTTTTTCAAAAATACGGAAAAATTAGAGTAAAAAAAATAAGATTAATTTATTCTTGAATACCTTTCAGCATGGGAACAAATGAAAAATTCCCATGTTCTTCTTGTTCAAATTCGGTTTCAGATATTTTTGTTATGCGTATCATTTTTTGCGTATTTCCTTCGCCGTAAGGTACAACGAGCAATCCATTAATTTTGAGTTGATTCAATAGAGTGCGGGGAATAAAAGGAGCTGCAGCGGTAATCAGAATTTTATCAAAAGGGGCAAATTGTGGCAATCCTTTAAAGCCGTCTCCTAAAAATAATTGTGTATGTATATGCAGCTTTTGAAGGATGTTTTTTGTGGTGAAAAATAGTTTTTTTTGTCGTTCTATAGAAAAAACCTGAGCCCCCATTCTACAAAGAACAGCAGCCTGATACCCCGAACCGGTACCAATTTCTAATATTCTATCGTACTTTTGAACGTTTAGCAGAGAAGATTGTACCGCAACGGTATATGGTTGCGAAATTGTTTGCCCGGCATCAATAGGAAAGGCTTTGTCTTCATAGGCGTGATTTTCAAGTGCAATATCGAAAAAAACATGTCGAGGAACCAACATCATTGCGTCCAAAACTTGTTCGTTTCTCACACCTTTTGAGCGTAATTCTTCAATCAGCTGTTTTCGTTTCCCTTTGTGTAAAATAGAGTCTTTCATGTCTTATTTTTTGTAAAAATACAAAAAAACGTACGTTCACGGTGATTTTTTTCGTTCAGATTTTTATATAAAGCTATATATTTCCGCTTTAAACAGCCATCTTCAGCTCAAAAATAATTTAAAATAACCCGTTATTATTTCATTATTTTTGATTGAACCTTACTATTTATAAGCGTTCTGAACCTGAAAAATTATATCGAATTCAGGTTGTTAGTGCTTCATCATTTCTAATTGAATCTATGCATTCATAAGCGGTCTGAACAAAAACATTATATCGAACTCAGGTTATAATCTAACGGGAAAAATAATGTGTTGAATAGTTATTTTTTGTTAAAAAAAATTGTGTTTCAAAAAAAAGTTTTATATTTATTGAATTATAAAAAATAGTGATTTCACTATGATTAAACAGGTACTACTTTTTGCTATTATTTACTTTTCCTCTTATTCACTGTTTTCACAACAGTCATATAATCTGTTGAATTATTCAAAAGTTGATGGTTTAAGTGATAATTATATATATGATTTAGAAGAAGATTTTCGCGGACAAATATGGATTGCATCCGGACATGGCATTAATTCTTTTAATGGGAGCAATTTTAAAACGTATCTGCGAGACGATACTACCTATTCAAATCTCGTTCGCAATGATTTTTTGTGTGTATATGAAGATGGTAATAATCAATTATGGTTTGGTAGTTATAATGGTACAATTTATCGGTTTAATCATGAATTACATAAATTTGAAGATGTTTCATTACACCATGTTACATTATTAGAATATCCTATTTTTAGGGCTTTTTACCAATCTGATTCTTCCGAATTATATGGACTTTCGGCACATGGTGTTTACCGTTACAGTATTTACTCTCATAAATTTCACAAAGGCTTTCGCGAATTTCCTGTTTTGAACAATGAACAAGTGTATGCTATGCATATTGATACCCAGGGTAATTATTGGATAGGAACAAATACAAAAGGATTGTTGTGTTTTTCTGCAGACTCATCACGGAAAATTATCGTAGAATTTCCTGCGTTTAGTTTACAAAAACCGCCGGTTGTACGTAAGATTTTATCCCTTTCCGATAGCCTTATGCTATTAGGAACCTCTCATGGATTATTTTCTGTAAGCTATTCAGATTTTGGAAAATTTTCTGTTACACAATTGTATAAAGATGATTTAGACGGTGTTTCTATTGATGCGTTAGCACAAGACAAAGAGGGGAATGTGTGGATTGGCACTACGTATAAAGGATTGTGGATTATGACACATAAAAATCACTTGCGACGAATATCTGATATTGAAACCGATGGGGTTTCGATAGCTATTGTTAATGATATAATATGTGATAGAGATGGGCGGGTGTGGATCGCATCGCATGGAAACGGTTTGTTTATGTATAATCCGGATTTTAGTGGAATAAATCAGACTGGCACTAAGTCGGGCTTGTCTCATAATGTTGTCTCCGCAATTCAATCGGACTCTCATGGAAATTTGTGGGTTGGAACAGATGGTGGTGGAATCACCATTTTTGATGATGATATGAATCTGCGTAAGGTATTAAATCAAGAATCAGGTTTATCTTCAAATTCAATTATGAGTTTTGAGTTAGATGATGAGTATATGTGGGTTTCAGCATGGTCTGGTGGTATTATGAGAATACATACAAAAAATTATGAAATTGAACGATTTGTGACATATAATTCAAATTTATCAACTAACGCAGTTAAAAGTATTTGTTTGGTAGATAATGAAATATATCTTGGTACTCATGAACATGGATTGGGGCTTTATAATAAAGAAACGGATTCCATAACTATGAATTTACCCATTGATTATGGCGAATATTATCCGAATGTTCAAAAATATATTAATAAAATTATATATGATTCCTACGGTAAAATTTGGGTCGCAACAATTCGAAATTTATATTGTATAGAAAATGGAAAAGCTATTAATGTAATAGAAAAAGATAGCCATATTTATTCGCATAATCCGATTGAGGTTTGTGATATTGTTGAAACACACGACAATAAAATACTCGTTGCAACAAATAAAGGACCTTTTGTGGTTGATGCTCAGACATTTGAAAAACGGAGTTTTGATACGCTAATACCTGAGCTTGCTCAAACAAATATATTGTCGGTTTTGTCAACACAAGATTCAACATATTGGTTGGCGTCTGTTCGCGGTTTGTTTCAGTATAATCCTTATACACAATCGTATAAAAAAGTTATTTTTTCTAAAACTTCTTTAGGCTTATTCTTTTTTGAAAGAGCCGCATTTGTGGATAGTACCGGAACCATTTATTTTGGTACCAATGAAGGTTTGTTCACATTTAAACCTTCTGAGATTTCTCAAAAACATGCTATTTCTGAATTGTATTTTTCCGATTTATATATTTCATATGAAAAACAAATACCCGGTTCTTCTACATTGCCAAAGCATTTATCGTATGTAGACACCTTAGTGTTAGATGCGTATAATACAACATGGGGGGTGGCGTTCGAATCGGTATGTTATAATTCTCCCGAAGCAATAGAGTATGCATATAGATTAATTGGTTTTGACGATAATTGGAATTATTTGGGAAAAAAGCATGAAGTCGTGTTTACAAATTTGCCTCCGGGAACATATGAATTACAAGTAAAGGCTTGGCAATTAAATATTGATGATGCACTTTCTACCTCTCTGTTTATTGAAATATTACCTCCCTGGTGGAAAACGTGGTGGTTTACGGTATTTGCATTATTAGGGCTTGCTCTATTATTATATGTCTTATATTATATGCGACTTGTTTCTTTGGAAAAACAAAAAAGGAAACTTAAAAAAGAGGTTGCTCAGCAAACAAAAAAACTTGAGAACCAGAAACAGCATATAGAAAATCAGCATAAAGAATTATTGCATGTTTCTAATAAATTACAAGAAAGTAATGAAGTTTTGTCTATTCAAAAAGAAGAACTTGAGGATTTAACAAAACAGTTGCAAGAGGAATCATCTGAGTTGGCAGAATTGAACAAATCTCTCAAACAGCTTAACGAAACAAATAATCAGTTCTTTTCATTAATTACACACGATGTTAAAAATTCCTTTTATTCTATTCATAGTTTAAGTGAAACACTTAAAAATGATTATGATGCTATTACTACAGCACAAAAACATAAAATAACTTCACTCATTTCTAATGCAACATTAAAAACGGTTGATTTATTAGAAAATCTTTTGTATTGGTCTAAAATGCAATCAACTACCATAGAATGTTGTCCTGAATATTGTACAATAAATGAGATTGTCCACTATGTTTTGGAGTCGTATCAGCATCTTGCACAAGAAAAAAATATTACTATCCATTTTGATGCAACATATGATTATAAATTTTATGCTGATAGAGAAATGATAGTTATAACTATTCGCAATATATATAATAATGCCTTAAAATATACTCCGGAAGGAGGAAGTATTGAGATTTTGGTTCGCGAAATTGAGGATGATATTGAAATTCAAATTAAAGACACCGGAATAGG
>JAQICB010000132.1 GCA_027858745.1 Bacteroidales bacterium | reverse complement strand
GGTTTGAAATTAAGCCTGAAATATTTTTACAAAACCCTGATGAATTTAAAGATAAAGTTTTATCTTTGTTATTAATTAACACAAGTTATCATAAACAACCTTGTGAAACTTGACAAGTAAAAATATATGTATTATTAAGCTGTTTTTTATGGGCAGCTTTTTTTATGGAAAAAAATATGGACACACGACTATTTGCAATTCAATCTGTTTCTGATATAGCACAGGAATATCAGAATACACCGATTCAAACATTAATTGAATATCATAATTTTGCGAAAGAATTTGATGACTATACTGCAGCAAAATTATTAATAGGAACATGTATGGATAATCGCATTTCGCTTAGGTTTCCAGATAATTTTTCCTTTGTTATTCGCTCGGGGGGCGCGAGTATGAAACATCACGAATTTCATATTTCCTATGCTTTGGCAGTGGCGAATATTGGGCATATTGCATTAATTACGCATACCAAATGTGGAATGGTTGCGGTGCCTGACCAACAAGATAGTTTTGTTTCTGGTTTGGTACGTACTGCCGGCTGGCAAAAAGTTGTGGCAGAGCAGTATTATGCTTCTGCTGTCGTTGATAATGCAATTTCTCATGAAATAGATTTCACTCTTCACCAAACACGACATTTGAGAGGAAAATTTCCTGAAATTACTATTGCCCCCTTATTATATGATGTTGATGATCATTTGTTGTATGGGATTTGTGAATAATCAACTAATCGAGAGACCAAGTAACTATGTGATTTATTTGCTGAGTATAAACATTTGCCAGTCATTTATTTATCTCATCATCGGATGATCTAAATTAACCGGTGATATTCCGGTAGCTTCGATTTCTCCCATTAATAATTTTACCACAGCTTTTTGCATATATATATCGCTGCTGTATGCATTGATGAGTACCGGATTTGGTTTTAGATAAAATGTATTATAATATGGATTGCTAAATGATACGCCAATGATTTTATCGGTTGGTAAATCTTTTATTGTCCACAACGAGTATGCTTCATGGTCTTTAAGCAGAGGTGAACCAATAGGGTCAAAATATTTATTTTCGAAACACACAATTACTTTATCGTATGTAAGAAGCGAATCCCATCGCCATTGCCAGTGGTGAAGGTGTAAATCGTGAATAATAGAAACTTTAAATCCGTACGATTCAAGTTCTTTTTTCATTGGTTCAAACAGATAACTTTTGTCATTATAACTGATGTTTGCCAATAGAATAGTTGAATCTTTTTCAGGAGAAAGAGGTAAGGTGTTGTTTTTGTTTTTAATGAGTGTTACCGATTTTTCAGCAAGTTCTGTTAATGTGTGTTCAACAAATTCACTATGATTTTCCGGTAAAGGAGTCGTGATGGTTTCCTTTTTATTGAGCAAGTCAAATTGTTCGCGAACAGCCCAAATTCGTTCAACTGCATCGTCGAGACGTTCCATTGGAATTTCACCACGTAGAATTCGTGCTTCTATAGAATCCATATATTCAAGAGGAGGCCATAAAATCATGTCGGCACCGGCAATAAAACATTGAATAGAATTTTCGAGAGCACTTTCATAAAAACCGGATGCACCACCCATATTCATTGCATCTGAAACGATAACGCCTGAAAATCCCATTTCTTTCTTGAGTAAGTTAACCATTATTTCTTTCGAAAGAGTTGCCGGCGGATACATATCATTAATTTTTTCTTTTTGATAGGCAGGGAAATTAATATGTCCGACCATTATTGAAGGAGCACCTTCATCAATAAGTGTTTGAAAAACTTTTCCGTATGTTGCATACCAATCATTAAGTGATAAATTGTTTGATGCCGTAATTAAATGTTGATCAGCAATTGTTGCTCCATCTCCCGGAAAGTGCTTTATGGTAGAAATAATTGATTCTTTATGCATTGCGTTCATTTGGTGCGATAAAATTGGTAATGCTTGTTCAGCATTGTCAGCTACTGCACGTTCGATAACTAAAGGATGAAGTGGATTCATATTCAAATCGGCAACCGGATGTAAGAGCCAGTTGAATCCCATCGCACGAGATTCACGACATACTATTTGTGCATATTTTTGTGCAAGAGTAGTGTCTTGAGCTGCCCCTAAAGTCATTTCAACCGGGAGTTTTGTTCCGGTTTTGTAATTGTATCCCGCACCGCGTTCGAAGTCTTCCGAAAAGAATAAAGGATATTCGGATGCTGCTTCATACTCTTTCATTATTTGTGGAATAAAAGTTTCATATACAAGCCATTCCGGTTTTTGATACGAAAAGTGCCATTGTGCCATAAAGAATCCGCCAATAGGATATTTTGTGAAAAATTGTTCTAAAGTGTCATTTCCAATTCTTTTGTGCGAATAATAATCAGATGTAACCATCATGGTCTGACCAATTTTTTCGCGTAATGAAAGAGATTTCCACGATGTGTCTTGAGCTTTGTATACTTGTTTCATATTTGTTGTTTTTGAAGATTGTGAGCAACTTGTACACAAGCTGATTGTGAGAATTGCTGTGGAAATCAGGAGAATTTTATGCATCATAATAGTATTATGTTAAAATTTATATAGCAGAAATAGTTATTTTTTCGTTGTTTTGAATTGTGTTAAGAACAGAAATATCACTTGTTATTTTCCCACAGAGACTAACTGCACTAATAGGTTGTTGTCCCCAAAAAACACAAAAACATTGTCCGGAAGGCCAATAACCAATATCGCCGAGAGAAACTGTTTCTGTTGCTGTTTCGTCTAAGGCTTGATGAACAGGAATTGAAAAATATGCTTCTTTCCCCCATGTTATAACGTTGTCCGATAGAGGCAATGATTTATATATTGCCCGACCGGTTGGGGTATCGTGAAGGATTGCCTTAAGAACAACGCTTCCTATTTGTATTTGAATATCCATATGTGCAAATATACAATTTGTTGATAAAAAGATAATATCTCACCTCTATAAAAAGAACATATGAGAGTAAATTATTTTATTTTTGTTTGAATTTTTAAACACGTACGCTTATGTCAGCAGAATATACCGAGGAAAGTATCAAGAGTTTAGACTGGAAAGAGCATATTCGTCTTCGTCCGGGAATGTACATCGGAAAATTGGGTGACGGTTCGGCTAGTGATGATGGGATATATATATTACTCAAAGAATCATTGGATAATTCTATTGACGAATACATGATGGGTAATGGGAAGAAAATCGAAATTCACATTACTGAGCATACCGTTACAATTCGCGATTTCGGACGTGGTATTCCGCTCGGCAAATTGCTTGATGTAAGTTCAAAAATTAATACCGGTGGAAAATATGATACCGGAGCGTTCAAAAAATCTGTTGGATTAAATGGAGTCGGTCTTAAAGCTGTAAATGCATTGTCAGAGCAGTTTACGATTAAGTCGTTTCGTGATAATGAGGTAAAGTCTATCGAATTTGAACGCGGTGTTGTGGTCGAAGATAAGCCAATTGAAAAATCAGATGAGACTAATGGTGTGTATATTAAATTTCGTCCGGATGCTGATATATTCTCTACTTTTTCCTATAAACTTGGGTATGTAGAAGAAATGATTCGCAATTATACGTATTTGAATGCCGGACTTCCTATATATTTAAACGGAACGCGCTTTATCTCGAAAAATGGTTTGCTCGATTTATTGATGGAAAATCTTGACGCCGAGCCATTGTATAAGCCTATTCATTTGCAAGGCGAGGATATTGAGATTGCCCTTACGCATGAAAGACGATACGGTGAAATGTATTTCTCGTTTGTGAATGGACAAAACACGGTTCAGGGAGGTACGCACTTAAATACATTTCGAGAGATATTTGTGCGGACAATTCGTGAGTTTTTTAATAAAAATTTTGATGCGGCAGATATTCGTCAAAGTGTAATAGCAGCTGTTAGTATTAAAGTTGAGGAACCTGTTTTTGAGTCACAAACCAAAACAAAGTTAGGTTCACGTGATATGGGACCGCAAGGACCATCTATTAATAAATTTATTTCGGATTTTATAAAAGAACGTCTCGATAATTATTTGCATAAAAATCCTGAAACGGCAGATATAATTTATAAAAAGATTTTAGCATCTGAGCGCGAACGTAAAGCTATGTCGGGCGTACAGAAAAAAGCACGCGAAATGGCGAAAAAAGCCAGTTTGCACAATAAAAAACTTCGCGATTGCCGGGTTCATTACAATTCAAAACATGACTTGCGAAACGAAACATCTATATTTATTACCGAAGGTGATTCTGCCAGCGGGTCTATTACCAAATCTCGTAATGCAAATACGCAAGCTGTGTTTAGTTTGCGTGGAAAGCCGCTTAATACGTACGGCTTAACCAAAAAAGTTGTGTACGAAAACGAAGAGTTTAATTTATTGCAAGCTGCATTAAATATTGAGGAAGGTATTGAGAGTTTACGCTACAAACGAGTTATTATTGCGACTGATGCAGATGTCGATGGTATGCATATTCGCTTATTAATAATAACATTCTTTTTGAACTTTTTTCCCGATTTAATTAAGAAAGGTCATGTGTTTATTTTGCAAACACCTCTGTTTCGTGTACGAAATAAGAAAGAAACGGTCTATTGTTATTCTGATGAAGAACGTTTGGCTGCAATTAATAAATTGAACCCTCAACCTGAAATAACCCGTTTTAAAGGGCTTGGTGAAATTTCTCCTGATGAATTTGTGCATTTTATCGATAAAGATATTCGGTTGGAGCCGGTTAAAATTAATAAAGATCAATTGTCTGTCGACAAAATGCTTGATTATTATATGGGAAAAAATACTCCCGATAGACAAGAGTTTATTATTGAAAATCTAAGAATTGAGGAAGATGTGGTTGTGGAGCGGTAGATGCAGTTAATAGTTTTTTTTAATGTGTAAAAAAAACTCTACATTCATAGTGAGAGTTTTCTCGGTATGTTTTAGCCTATAGGTATTGTTTTGTCTATTTGGCAATGTGAATTTCTTGTCCATATTTAATTATCTCCTTAACTAATTGAATATTTATTTCAAAATTATACTCTCAAAAAGGATGGGTGTATATACTATCAATTTTTCTTCTCAATTGCATTAGTTCGCGTTGAACATCAAGCAAACTCTTATAATCCCTTATTACAATAGCAATATGTACTCTTTTCTTTTCGGTCTTTAAATTATATCGAACTCAGGTTATAAGATAAGAATTTTCTATAAACCATCAAAAGACGATTTGATTTTTTGTATTCTGTGATACAGGGTATTGTATTCTGGTACGGACTTTTGAATAATAAGAAAAATGAAAATTTTTTCGAAGCAATACGAACGAAAAGAGTGTTTTTTTTTCGGAATTTGCTAGTTCATTATGGGACTGAAAAGCCATTAGTATGTCGCAAGGTGGTTACGTTAAAAGATTAATTTCATCAAAATTATAGAAATATTTCTTTAAAACATCCTAAATAAAGTGAATGTCCCCTAATTCGTAAGAATCATAAAATCAAGCAAGTATAATGCTAAAAGCACATTTCAATAGTAGCATTTATTTTTTTATTTATAATAAACACGTGAAAAATTGACATAGTATAAATTATATGTTATTATTGTCCTATAAAAACAGTAGGAAATATAGTATAAAATAATAATAGTTATATTATGATGAAAATAAAGATTTTAGCAGCATTCATTTTTTTGGGCTTTGGCGGCACTTTGCTAGCTCAAAGTCAACTTAAATTGGATTTATCACAAAGCGATGTTCAAATAACCGGCACTTCTACAATACATGATTGGGAAATTGATTGTGAAAAATTCTCTGGATTTGTGACGGGAAATATTTCTAAAAATGAAAATGAAATTGAGAAAGCAACTTTTGAAGTTATTGTTGAATCAATGAAAAGTGGCAATAGCTCGATGGATGATGAGGTTTATGAGGCTCTGGATGAAGAAAGCTATCCTAAAATTAACTATCAATATATAAAAACTAAAGAGATAAGCGGATCAAATGGTAATTATACAGCTTTGGTTCAGGGAAAATTAACAATTTCAGGAGTAACCAAATTAATCACTTTGAAAATTAGTATAAAAGTAACTGATGAAGGTGTATTGGTTGAGGGGGGAACTCAGTTTAATATGACAACTTTTGAAATTACCCCCCCGAGTGCCTTTTTTGGAACGATAAATTCTGGTGATTTAGTGAAAATAAATTTTAAACTTATGTACAAATAAATTTTATTAATTATGAACAAAACAAATATTCTTATTTTAGTAGCGTTTTTAATGTCAATCACTGACTTATATGCGCAAAACCAGGAAGATAAAATGCAATTCTACAGAGCTCCTGGGTATGATGGTTTAAATGTCTTTGAAACATCAAAAGACGATTCTTTGGATTTCAATGGAATGAAAGTTAGAGTAGGTGGTGATTTTGCATTACAGTTTCAAAGTTTAAGTCATTCAAATACCAATTCCGTTGCATTTCCTTTAATACCTGTTGCAAGCAATGTTAATTTGCCATCTGCCAATTTAAATATTGATGTCCAGCTTCATGAAGGCTTAAGAATGCACTTAAGAAGTTTCCTTAGCTCACGGCATCATAATGAAACTTGGGTGAAAGGTGGTTATATGCAAGTTGATAAACTCGAGTTTATAAAAGAAGGATTTGCATCAAATATTATGGATAATCGGCTTAATAGACAAAAAGTAGGCTAATAATCTCCATAACACTTATTATCATTAGCTTTGGAGCAAATAAAAGCTTATGAATAAAAAAAGTGTATAAATTGTAACGGAATAAATACAA
>JAQICB010000129.1 GCA_027858745.1 Bacteroidales bacterium | reverse complement strand
GGTTTGAAATTAAGCCTGAAATATTTTTACAAAACCCTGATGAATTTAAAGATAAAGTTTTATCTTTGTTATTAATTAACACAAGTTATCATAAACAACCTTGTGAAACTTGACAATTATTCAATAATTTGCCTTGATAAACAGTTTTTTATATCAAACGAGGACAAAGGACAAGCTCAGCGGAGCTAATCTGAACTCGAAAAATTACGTCGAACTCAGGTTATTAGTAACAAAAAATAAACATATGAAACATATTATAATAGGTGGCGTTGCCGGTGGGGCAACCGCAGCTGCACGAATCAGACGAGCAGACGAGCAAGCAGAAATAGTATTATTTGAAAAGGGTCTGTACATTTCATACGCAAATTGTGGCCTTCCTTATTATATAGGAGGGGTAATTGAAGAACGAGAAAATTTGTTCCTTCAAACACCGGAATCTTTTGGCGAACGATTTAATGTAAGCGTACGCATTCGATCTGAAGTAATTGAAATTGATCCACAAAACAAAACAGTTACGGTACAAACACCAACAGAAACATACATTGAAACATACGATAAACTGCTTCTGTCACCGGGAGCTGTTCCGTTTAAACCACCAATAAAAAATATTGATTCGGAAGGAATTTTTACCTTACGCACAGTATCGGATACGGATGCCATAAAACAATACACTCAGAGCCACAAAATCAAGCATGCAGTTGTGATTGGTGCGGGCTTTATTGGCTTAGAAATGGCTGAAAACCTCCATCATCTGGGAGCAGAAGTTTCAATTGTTGAAATGGCAGCACATGTACTTCCTCCTATAGATTATTCTGTTGCCTGCACACTTCATCAACATTTAAATGAAAAAGGTGTAAATATCTATATACAAGAAACGGTTGTTGGTTTCGAAAAAACACAAAATGGTATTGATGTTACGTTTAAAAGCGGGAAAACAATTCATGCTGATTTAATAATCTTATCCGTCGGTGTTCGTCCTGAAGTTACACTTGCACATAAAGCCGGTCTCCGTCTCGGTAAAGCTGGTGGAATATGGGTTGACAAACATTTACGAACCTCCGAAAAAGACATATATGCAGTTGGTGACGCCATCGAATTTCCTCACCCGGTTACCGGACAATCATGGTTAAATTACCTTGCAGTACCGGCAAACAGACAAGGACGAATAGTTGCAGACAATATGGCTTTGGGTAATTCTATAGAATACGAAGGTGCTGTTGGAACATCTATTGCAAAAGTTTTTGACATGACTATTGCCGCTACAGGCATGAATGAACCTACGCTCACACGACAAAACATTGAGTTCCTGACCTCCATTACCCATTCCGGCTCAAATGCCGGATACTACCCGGGAGCAATGCCAATGACTATAAAATTAAATTTTTCACCTAAAACAGGACAAATATATGGTGCTCAAATAGTTGGGCACGCTGGAGTAGATAAACGAATTGACCAAATTGCAATTTTATTAAAACAGCATCAAACTATATATGACCTTATAAAAATAGAACATGCCTACGCCCCACCCTATGCATCGGCAAAAGATCCGATAGCTATTGCCGGATATGTAGCTCAGAATATTATATCTCAAAAAATGCCGATTATCCACTGGCATCAAATTGCAGAAGCAGAAGAAAAAAACGCCTTATTGTTGGACGTACGAACAGCTGATGAATATGAATTGGGCACAATTAACAATGCTCTTAACATTCCAATAGATGAACTTCGAAACAGATTGGAGGAGCTTCCCACAAACCGTCCGATATATGTTTTTTGTGCTATTGGCTTACGCGGGTACTTGGCAACAAATATTTTATTACAAAGTGGTTTTTCCGAAGTTTATAATCTTTCGGGAGGTTACAAAACATACGAAACAGCAACGTATCACATCAGCAATAACATTAAACCCGAAGAAGCAGAAAAACGAGAAAAAGAAATTGATATTGACATGCAGGTTTCAAAAACCAAAAAGAAAACAGTTTCGCTTAACGCCTGCGGTTTACAATGTCCGGGACCAATTCTTAAAATTAAAAAAACAATTGATGGGCTCGATCCGGGAGACAAATTAGAAATTTCGGCTACAGACCCAGGATTTGTTCGCGATTCACAATCGTGGTGCAATATGACCGGCAATCGTCTCATTTCGCAAAATTCCGACAAAGGAATATATACAGCAGTAATAGAAAAATCAAAACCGGAAGAGAAAAAATCGTCGCAGAATGAACAGGGAGGTTCGGAAAATAAAGGCAAAACCTTTATTATATTCAGTGATGATTTAGATAAAGCTCTGGCAGGTTTTGTATTGGCAAACGGAGCAGCATCAACCGGCGAGAAAGTTTCAATATTTTTCACATTCTGGGGACTTAATGTGATAAAAAAGAGCAAAAAACCAAAAGTTCGAAAAGATATTTTTGGAAAAATGTTCGGTATGATGTTACCTTCTGACTCAAAAAAATTGAAACTCTCTAAAATTAATATGTTTGGTATTGGTAGTAAAATGATGCGTTTTATCATGAAACGAAAAGGAATAGATACGCTCGAATCTCTGCGTCAACAAGCTATTGAAAATGGTGTGGAATTTATGGCCTGTCAAATGTCGATGGATGTAATGGGGGTATCGCAGGAAGAATTACTTGATGAAGTTACAATAGGTGGCGTTGCTGCTTATATGGAACGTGCAGACAAAGCAAATGTGAATTTATTTATATAACCGGTATGTTAATTAACAACCTGAGTTCGACGTAATTTTTCGAGTTCAGAATGACAATTAAAAACCAATATGTAAACTACAGTTCAGCATTCGCTGTTTGGGATAATCGTAATAATACACTCCGGAACTGCGGGTTTCAGGATCCATACCAGTAAATTGCGACCAAACCCAGACATTGTTAAGCTGCAAAGAGATATGGCATTCTTGTAATTTGTATTTTTCGATTTTCTCTCGAGGTACTGCATATTGAACAGATATATCTTGAATACGCATATACGAACCAGATTCAATATACCGTGTTGAAAATTCATTACTATGCGAGGAATTATTTTGCACAATGCGAGGATTCTCTGATTGATCACCGGGTTCTTGCCATCGGTCTAAAGCAAGAGAAGATTGATTTTTATTCATAATAGCTCCATCTGCAAGCAAATCGGTATTGAGTTGATTGAAAATCATATTTCCAAGGCTTCCATAGAGAGAAATACCCAGAGTAAATTGTTTATATTCAAGAGACTGATTGAGTCCAAGAATCCATGTAGGGTCGGCCGTTCCGGCTAAAATAAAGGCAGCATCATCATAATTGCGCGTTATATTCCCGTTTTTGTCATACCACAGAGGTGAACCGTCAGCTGAATTTACACCAGCCCAATGTGGCAGATAAAAACTTTGCAAAGCTTCCCCTTCGGTGCGTATTTTTGTTCCTTGTATTATGGTATCTTGCGTTCCTTCAGTGTATAATTCAAGAATTTCATTCTTATTATAGGCAGCAGTTAATGTTGCATTCCACGTAAGATTTTTTGAATTAATAATTGTGGCAGTACCATCAAACTCAAAACCTTTGTTTGATAATGAACCAACATTTTGCAATTGATGCGAATATCCAGTTGTCATGCTAATAGGAACTTGCATAAGCAAATCGAATGTTTTACGAATATATGCATCAAACGACACAGAAAAAATTGAGAAAAAATCTGCATCAATTCCCAAATTAATATTTCTATTTTTTTCCCAGGTCAAATTATCATTACCAATCTGAATTGGACTCACACCTGGTTCATCCATATAATTCATACCAAATCCATACAAAGTCATGTAAGCATAATTGCCAATATTTGCATTTCCGGAAGTCCCAACACTCCCCCTCATTTTCAAAAAAGAAATAGATGACACATCGAGCATAAATGATTCTCTACTCAATATCCACGATGCACCGACAGACCAAAAATGTCCCCATTGATGATTGGGACTAAACTTAGAAGAACCATCAGTACGATAACTGAGGCTCAAATAATAACGAGAATTGTATTCATATTGCACACGAGATAAATATGAAAGCATTAGCTCATCTTCTCGATACGAATTTATTTGTTCCATTTTAGAAGCAGCATGCAGGCTCGTCACATCAGGATACGGGAAATTCGAAGCTTTCATATTATACGACTTTTGCTGAGCCGATTCGTATTCCAGACCTCCTAAAATCTCAATATTATGAATATAATTATATGTTTTTACCCATTTCAAAGTTGACGAACTTGTGATTGTCCGGCGTTCCGCACCAAACAATTCACCAATCCCATTAACCAAAGTTCCATCAGGGGTTTTTGGATGACGAAAAATAAATTCATCGACACTCACATTATCAATATGAGCTATTGTTTTAAATGATATATCAGAACTAATAGCATACGAAAGATAGGTGCTACCTAACAAACGAATATTTGTAGCAGTATTCTGATTCAAATTAATACTACCTACCGGATTATAAAAACCATTCTTAAAATTGTACTCATTACCTTCATAAATAGCAAAAGTAGGTGGTGCAAGAAACACCCCGGTAACCGGACTAGACAAAACACCCGGTTCCTCTGTTTTATGCTGCACAGTATATGTGGGTGCGAGAGATATACCATAGGTGATTTTTTCGGTAGCTTTATTATCTAATGAAAGACGCACCGAAAACTGCGACACATCGGTATTTTCGACTATACCATTTTGCTGTAGAAAGTTTGTAGAAGCAAAATACTTAGATTGTGCCGAACCACCTTGAGCCGAAAAATTGTATGTTTGAATATGTGCTGGTCTCAACACTTCATCGAACCATGAGGTTGAAGCTGTATCATACCGAAGGGCATCGGAAATATTTTGCTCCGAAACACCATTATTTCTCATAGCCTCAGCCTGAAAATCATAATATTCATCAGCTGACAAGACCGAAAAATTATTATACACCACCGTTCCTATTCCTTGCGACATATCGAAAGAATATGCCTGAGAATTCATTTTCCCCTTTTTGGTCGTAATCATTATTACCCCGTTAGACGCTCGCGACCCATACATTGATGTTGCAGATGCGTCTTTGAGTACCGAAATAGATTCAATATCGGAGGGAGCCAAAGACGACAATACAGATATGCTCGAACCTGTTTGTGACAAATCACCCGAGAAAACCGGAATACCGTCAATAACAATAAGGGGGGAACTACCGGCATTCATAGAACCAATGCCTCGCAAGGTGATATCTGAAGGTGCACCGGGTTGTCCTGACGATTGCAAAATAGTCATTCCGGGCACTGCCCCTTGCAATGCTTGTTCGACAGAATTTTGTGCTGAAGATTGTAAATCCCCCGAATCAACAGAGGATAAAGATCCCGTAAAAGCTTCCTTTTTTTGCATACCATACGGAATAGTAACAACAACAGAGGACAAAACTACCGCATCGGGTTGTAAAACTATCTCAATAAATTGTGTGTTTTGAATATCACGTATTTGAGTAAGGTAGCCGATAAAACTAACTTCGAGAGAATCTGCCTCGAAAGAAACTTCGAGCGTAAAAGTCCCTTCATCATTGGTGTAGGTTCCGTTTTGTGTTCCATACTCCACCACCGAAGCATAAGAAACCGGTTTACCGTCAGTATTTGTTACCACACCCGATATTTCTCGTTGTGCACAAACATGCACTGATAAACACACAAAAATACCAACAAAAATTGCTCTCATATGTGGCACTAAAATATTACTTGTATTCGAAAAATTATATGCTAAAATACAGAAAAAAAAGAATTTATTACTATTTCAGTTTATACTTCTTGTTATTTATACTATTCGAGCCTAAAGGCAATTCAAAACTGAAACCAAAAATTGATCTTTTTTTGCGAATTATTATTGTTTCACAAAACACTGCACTGTAATTCCTGTTGAACTTATCAATTTTAGTAAATAAACTCCTTCCTTTAAGTCATTTACATTAATAAAATTTTGTTCCGGTATTGTATACTTTCTAATTCTTTTGCCTTGCAAATCGAAAATACTCGCGGTAATATAGCTCTCATTTTCTGATTTTATGTATAACAGATCCTGCACTGGATTTGGGTGTAATACCATATTACTAATAGTGGGCAAACTCGTATTAATATATTCTGTCTGAGAGGTTATGTTAATATTATCAATTTCCCATGTAGCTGCAGAACTGACTGTTGATGTGTATTTGAATGCAATATACACGACATCTTCACCTACGTAATCGCTTAAATCAATTGGTGAAACAGTCACAAATGACCAGTCGTTTCCGCTTGCACGATTGGTAACATTTAGTTTTGTCCATGTGGCACTATTTGGATCATCATCTCCAAAATAGTTAGTAGAAATCAATACGGATTGCTCTGTCTCAATAGCATTTGCATAATTAATAGCTTCGTCAAATTGCAATACCGGATTTATTACGTTTGTAAAATCAAATGCAGGTATAATCAGCCAATCTTCGTTTGCGACATTAGTAGAACCATCAAAACCACTAATAAAGGCACATGGTTGAGGATTCCCGTAATCTGCTAATTGCCAACTCTGGTCTCCTTCAATGTTTCTTGTGTAAACAGGTTGATTGGCAATATCATCAAATCCATTAGCGTATGGTGGTACTAGTAATTTTGGTGTAGAATCAATTTTTGCTGCATAATCAGAAAACAGCCACAAATATGCATTCTCGAAATCCGCCCAATTACAATGGTACCCATTGGGAATAACCTTTGAATATACTTGATTAAACCCATAGAATTGTAGAGAATCAGCCATTTTATACATATAATTAATATACTGGTCGATATGTTCGTTTTCTCCTACATTCTGGTAAAAACGTATATCCTGTTGAAACCCAAATTCAGACAAGTAGTTCCAAATATCATAATGATTCCCCCAATATGCCGGAGAAAACACACCACATTTGCTAAAAATATTCTGATATTTTATGGCACCATACCAAGATATAAGTCCTCCAAAAGAACCTCCTATTATTCCTGTATTCTTTCTGTCGGGTAATGTTCTGTAGTTATTGTCAATATATGGCTTTAATGTTTCCACAATAAATTGCATATATTCATTTCCCTCTCCTCCTGCACCTAAAGGTTCAAAATATTTAGGCAGATATTCGTATGCTCTATAAACCTCACCATTATCTATACCCACTACAATTGGCACATTATAACCTCGGGCAGAAAGACTATTCAGCGTCTCATCTATTTCCATTTCATCCCAATCAGGAAGTGATTCAAACAAGGTTTGTCCATCTTGCATATAAATTACCGGGTAACTTAAACCACTGCTTTCGTAATCGGGTGGAAGATATATGGTAACACGTCTGGACCGGTCAAGTTGTGGCATATAGAATGCTTGGTCAACAACATATACATTTGTTGTTACCTGTGCCTGCGATGACAAGATGAGCCCAAGAAAAATAAATGAAATAAAAAACCTCATAATTTTAAGTTGTTATAAATATTGAAGACTGACAACCTGAGTTCGATATAATTTTTTAGGTTAAGAACGTTTATAAATAGTGAGCTTCAATCGAAAATAATGAAATAACAAGTGCTTATTTTAAATTATTTTTGAGCTGAAGATGGCTGTTTATAAGCTAAAAAAGTAATACAAAATTACACTATTTCTTAAGAATAGTCAAAAAAAATAGCGAAGAGATTTATTATCAGCAACTTATATTTGATTTTTATCGCAGAGAAAACAGTATGCTATTATTGCTTTTTTTCGAGATTTCAATTTAATGTTTATTAAATGTAATGCACTTTAAATTAGGACTATCCGCCCAATTATTTATACACTTTGTTCGGGGACTGGTGTTTATTCATTATTAGGTAATTATCAATCTTTTACAATCCAAAACACGCCCAATCGAAGTACTGTCGTTTCTGAAAAAATTAATTTTTAGGGTCGGCAAAAAAGCGGTGGCAGACAGACAAGTTCTATTGCAATTTTTGGCTTGTGCGAATTGCAAATGTGTATGGCTTTAAGCTCTGGCATCAATTTCTGTCATTAAGTTTCTATGATAAGCCAAATATTCTTTTCTTCTTTCGTTTAATATATTCTCTTCGAGTTTGTAATCTTTCCAAAACTCTTTTACATCGTTTGAAATTCTATTTGAAAAAATCATTGTTCCTTCGTCTGTAAATGATATGTATTTTAAATCAAACAATGAATCAATTGTTCTGCTTAATAATAATCCATTGTTTGGGTCGTAAGCTTCATTTTCATCAGAATCAATGAATGGCTTTATGTGACTTGCAATAAGTACTGGATAATCTAGTTTTTCTAAGAAACACAATCTTTTCTCATTATACTTTTCTTCAGATTCTTCAAAAAGTTGGTTTTTATATAACAAGTGTAAATATGGATTTCTTTTCTTAGATTCTTGTTCTAAATCTTCTCCGAAAATTCTTTTAGCATCATCTGTGAAATATAGTTCATACCTACCATTATTTTTCATAAATACAATTTCATCAAGTTTTCTTAAAACATTTTTCAGATAACCACTCTGATTATATTTACGTTCAATAAAATCTAGATCCAAATTATTTAAGACCTTATCAATTTCATTGCGTGTTAGGTGATTTTTATCTAGGCTACTTATGTCAACTGTCATCATCGCAATAATATCTTCAGATGTCAAAAATCCTACTTCTTCGAGTGTAGATATTAAAAAATTTATCTGGCTCCAGTTATGCTCTTTTGTTACTGAACTATTAAATTTGGCATTTGAATAAATTATTTTAGACAATAAAATTTGTCTTCTTTTATTGGATTTTGCATTTAAATAATCTTTTGTATTGGGATGGTAAGATTGATATTTTGGATTAACAAAACCTAATTTAACACATTGGTTAATAGCTTTTCTGGTTGAAATTAAAGGGTCTTTTGCTCCTTTAGGAAGTTTTTGAATTATAGCTTTTTGAAGAGCTTTATTGTCAGAAGATTTATATGTATAATGACCATTTAAGTTTAATTCATCAATTTTCTCAACAACCATTGCTAATGTTGTTCGAAATTTGTCATCGTTGAAATCAGTATATTCCAACGTCAGTTTCCAATACTCTTCATAGTTCTGCTGTGGCATAATTTTCTTTAATAGTTTCTTTATAATTTTCATTTTTAACAATGAATAAAAATTCCTTATTCTTTTCTTTTTTGTTTTTACCAGTAATTTGATAATTATGCTTTCGCTCAATTACTTCAACATTATCTGAATATTTACCTAATAAATACAGAAGTTCATTCTTACTTGGAAAAGAAGAGTTGTTATAACTTAAATACCAATATTTAAAATTATTAAGTTTTGAAAATAATCTATCAAAAAGTTCAATTGCAGAATTTTTGTTAACAAAGTTGTTTTCAAAAGGTTTAGTCACTTCTGATGTTATGAAATCATCTACTAAACCATAAAAACCAAAATAATTATTCATTGTACCTGTGTACGGTGGGTCCAAATAAATTATATCAGCCTTTACCGTTTCTAATAAGTTGAAAATATCATCATTGTATGCAATATTATTCTTGTTATTATTGAATACAGCTTGATTGTATTCATTCAAATTTTGAAGAAAATGATGCTTGAATGATTGATTGTGATATGCTCTTCTTCTCTTGTATTTTTTGTAGCTGTATTCCTCATCTCTTAATTGTACTATTTTATCCCAATTTAATGTAAATCTAGAGTAGGGCATTTTACGAATCATTGCTCTTCTCATTAAAGCAAATGCTAATGATTTTTTCTCTTCCGATTCTAACAACTTAATATTTTGCTTATACAAATCAAGTTTTTTGCATTCTTGAGGAAAAAAATACACTTCTGAATAATTTTGAAACATAAAACCTTCAAATGGTTCTCCGTTAAAAATTATCTCAATATCATTTTTGTCAAGTAGAATATCGTTATTTTTAACCAATGCGTTTGCAATATGATAATTGACTTTTAAAATATCATTTGTATAAATTTCCAATCCTCTGCATTTTGCTTCATAGCTCAAAGAACAACCACCAGAAAAAGCATCAAAAAGCGTGTTTGCATCCGTTGGAAATTGGTCGCATATCCACTTTGCAATCTTTTCTTTATTGCCTATGTAATTAACTTTAGGATATTTAAACATTTTCACTCATTTTTATAATTATACTAGCGATAGCTTCAGCCATTTTTGGTGGCACAGAATTACCTACTTGCTGTTGTTGTGATATTTTTGTGCCTTTAAAAACAAAATCGTCAGGGAAAGATTGCAGTTTTGCTAATTCACGTACTGTCAATGCTCTATTTTGTTCATAGTGAAATATTTTTCTCATATCTCCAGTAACCGTTACAGAAGGCTTATTGCTTGAATACTTTATATATTTTCTAACATCACCCGATTTTGGTCTAATATGTTCTGGGATTTCATTTTTATCTCCACCATCCGAAACAAAGCTCATTTTTTGCAACATTTGTTCGGAATGAGACATTGCAATATGGTTTGGAATCTTTGATTCTTGACCAGATTCTAATTTTGGGTAGGAAGATAAAGCCTCTTTTACAGTCACATACTTATCAATTTCTTTTTTGGGAAATAGGATTTTTTGACTGTTTTTTGTGCCAATAAATATTACTCTTTTTCTAACTTGAGGAACTCCATAATCAGCTGAGTTTAGAATTTCACATTCAACTTTATAACCTAGATTTTCAAAATCCTTTATAATTTCGATTCTAGTATTTCCTTTATTATGGTTGTATAATCGAGCAACATTTTCCATTACAAAGTAAGTCGGCTCAACAACTTTAACAACTCTAACAAATTCTTTGAATAACCTGTTTCTTGGGTCTTCAATAAATTTTCTTCCAATATTTCCTGCAATACTATACCCTTGACAAGGTGGGCCACCTATAACAACATCAATTTTACCATATTCTTTTAAATATTTCAATTCAGAATCTGTTACTTCACAAACATCCTTTTGAATTAAATTATGGTTTGGGAAATTATAATTATACGTCTCACAAAAACTAGATTCAATATCTACTGAAAAGACATTATGAAAACCTTTATTGTCAAATCCCAGTGAAAAACCACCAGCACCAGAGAACAAGTCAATATATTTTAAAGTTCTACTCATAATTCAAGTTTTCCCTGTTTAACATTAGTGTTACGATAATAAATTGCAGTGTCTTCTGCGACAGAAAATACCGATTCAGAGCATTTATATTTAAAGGCTTCTCTAGCAAATTTGTCTGCAAAAAACAAGTCAGTTACTTGTTGTAATTGAATTTCAAATAATTCTGAAAGTTCTTTTAGCTTTGATTTACTAAATTTTTGACTTCCGTTCTCGATTCGACTGATTGCACTTGTGTTGATTCCGATTTTTGCACCGAATTCAGTTTGAGTCCATTCTCGTTTTTCTCTTTCTGTCTTGATAAAATTTCCGAAACTTGCCATTTTATTGATTTGACCTATTTTCAGCAAATGTAAAAATAATTTGCGAATTTTACATCAAGTTATTAAATATTTTTTTGGGTTGTGGGGAAGGACAAGCTCTTTTGGTTTTTCAGTGTTTGCTTTGCATATTGGCAAAACCAAATGTGCTGTTTGTGTAGCTGGTTTTCAGCTTGTGTACAACTAGTATATATCCACAAGTACTTGTTAATATACCCACTATCTGCACTAGTCATATGTTTCTTACATTCAAGAAAACAACTGTTTTTTGTGAATATATTTATATCTGTATTGTTCATGTTTTTTGTGTGTTATAAACTGTCTGAACGTAATCGGGATAAAACATCATACGAAAATTCGGGCTATGCATGTTTCATACACAAACATACAAAAAAAAGTTCATACAATATATGTGTGCGGGAGAATAAAATTTCCGGAAGGGCTTGTTCGTGTGCGTTTGCACCTTACAAAGCAGTGTTATGCATCAAAAAATATATTGAACTCAGATTTATACCCATTCATACAATAATTACTGAACTATCACAACAATTCTATCTGTGTATCTACCGCATTGAGCAATCCGGGGAAAAAGGTCAAAAAATGCTGCTCTAGTTCATGATGATGCTTTCGTAAAACCAGTACACAGGCATCGGCTTTATTTGGCAAACTGGTTCTAACCGTCATGCGATTCAAAACTTTTTGAACTCCATATAGGGATCCATAATTCCGCAACCAATCATAATATATAATGGGGTATAGAACTCGTTGGGCTCGCTGTGGTAACACAAAAAAATATGTTTGAAGAATGCTATATACGTTCGAAATAAAGAATTCCTTCGACACAACACTAAATTTATTCCAATAAAAAGACAAATAATAATCATATACAATATCTACGATTATACCTGCATATTTTCCGTATTCAGAAGCAAACAATGCCTTACTTTCTTTAACAATAGGTGAAGAATCTGTATATGAATCAATAAAACGATGCAAAAGCACCCCGTGTTGCATATGTACCGGGTACACATCTAAATTTCGTCCCTTTACAAAATCACCAACAAAATTCCCTGCCAACAATAAATCATCAGTCCCCGATAAAAAAGAATGTGCTAAATAATTCATAATTATCTTGAAATAGCGTCAGAAATTGTGTGCATTAAGATATCTTTATCTTCGTCGGAAAAAGAAACAGTAATAGGCAAAACATACACAGGAATATCGATTTCGGTAATACCCGCATCAATTAATTTTGCCATATCTTTTTCTGTTGTGATAATCACGGGTGATGATTGCTGTGATTGAGCAATAGAGGAAATACGAGAAACATCAGCCGAGGTATACTCGTAATGATCGGCATATTCAAGATGCGTAAGAGATAAAGCATACGCTTGCACATAGTCTTTCATTGATTGAACTTGTGCAATTCCGGTCAACAAAATCACGCTTCGTCCCGACAGAGCATCGTTCATTGTCAATTCTATTTTATGCTCAATATGGTATGGCAAACCATATTCTACTTGAGAAAACAATACGGCTTGAAATGTTCGATATGCAAGTGAATTACGAAGCGTTTTTTTATCCTCATCTGACAATGCCGGACACTTCGAAAAAATAATTATATCAGCACGTTTAACCGCATAAGCTCCTTCTCGCATTCTACCAAAAGGAAACACCGTGTCGGAAGACAAAGGGCGATTATAATCGATAAGCAAAATATTTACACTTGGTTTAATATGTCGATGTTGGTATGCATCATCCAAAAGAATAGCATCAATATGCGGATGTTTTCGTATTATCTTTTGTGCACCCTGCACCCGTCTTTCGCAAACAGCAACCAACATGTCCGGAAAAGATGTATGATACATATACGATTCGTCTCCCAAAGCTTTCGGTGAAGGAGCTTGGAGTGAATCAACATATCCTTTTGTTGCACGCTTATATCCCCTACTCAAAATAGCACAGGTATATCTATTGTGCATTTCATTGGCAATAAACCGAACATGTGGTGTTTTTCCCGTGCCCCCAACCGTAATATTTCCGATAGCAACGACCGGTTTTGCACAACGAAATTCAGAAAGAATATGCCAATCAAACAGTTTATTACGCACAAACGTAATAGTCCAATAAAGAGCAGTAAAAGGATATAAAACAAAGCGAAGAAAATTCATCTACAATTATTCAATACGTAACACATAAGGGTATTGCATATATACTCCATTTTTTTGAGGAACTGATTTTGTAAACTGTTCCAAAACCGAACTGGTATTTTCACCAAATATACTCGTCAAAAAGGAAAAAACACCCATATCAGATTTAAATAAAGAACGAGACACAAAATCTATAAACTCCTCAGATTTCGGATATATTGCCAATGAATATTCCCCGGATATTTCAGCCTGTAGCAATGCAATATCAATAGCATCAGTAATTGAACCTAAGGTATCGACCAAGCCCAATTCATACGCATCTTTTCCACTCCAAATTCGCCCTTGAGCAATACTATCCACAACATCGGGTGAAAGATTTCGACCTTCCTCCACACGCAATTTAAATGTATCATAAACTTCATCAATACCGGTTGTAATCACCGCCAATTCACGTCCGGTTACATCACGAAACGGAGAACCAAAATCAGAAAAATTATTTGTTTTAACCGTATCAAAATCCAATCCCAACTTCTCCATTCCCTCATTTGCACGAACATACATACCAAACACACCAATTGAGCCGGTTAAGGTCGTATGTTCAGCAACAATAGTATGAGCCGGTGTCGCAATATAATATCCTCCTGAAGCAGCATAATCGCCCATTGAAACTATCAGCGGTTTTTCATCGGCTGCACGCTGTACCTCACGCCAAATAATGTCGGATGCCAATGCAGAGCCACCTCCTGAATTAATTCGCAAGACAATAGCGTGCACCGTCGAATCTTTTCGTAAGTCACGTAACATTCGGGCATATTTTCGTGCTCCGATAGAAGTTTCGTCTCCCTCTCCCATATTAATAGAACCTTCTGCAATAACTACTGCTATTTTCGGTTTTTTCCCGAGTAACAAATCAGGCTCATTCTTTTGTGCTCGATACATCATATACTGCGAAAGTCCAACTTGCGGAATATCTTTTTCCTCAGGAATATGTGCAATTTTGTAAACAAATGACAAAAACTCGTCATAAAACAAAACAGAATCAACAAATTTATGTCTATACGCATTTGTAGCATTCCACACAATTAAATTATCGGCATAGTAAGAAAGCGGATATTCAACCTCTTCGCGAGAATCCTGAACAGTATGACTATAATGTGACCAAATATCGGTAATATACGCAGAAATTTGCTCACGATTTGCCGGACTCAAGGAGTCTAACAAAAGACTTTCTGCCGCACTTTTATATTTTCCCGCACGAAAAAGAACCGGTTGCACACCAATTTTGTTTAACAAATCTTTAAAAAATATAGTTTGAGATGATATGCCGCGTAGCTCAAACATTCCTTGCGGTTGCATACCCACAAAATCAGCGAGCGACGACAAGATATATGATTTTTGCGAATACACATCAGCATATGAATAAATTGGCTTTCCACTCGATTTAAACAACTCTAAAGCTCGACGTATTTCAAAAACTGTTGTGTATTGAGCCTGCAAGATATCAGGTAGCAAAATTACTCCGCGAATTTTCTCATCATCGGCAGCATCACGAATACTTTCGCACATTTCGGTCAGCCCCAAAGATGTAGCTTTTTGCGACATTAACATTTTGCCAAAAGGATTAAAAGACGTTTTTTCCTGTATAGGTTCCTGGAAGGTAAGCACCAAAAAAGAACTGTCTTTAACGGTAACATCGGTTTGGGTAAAATCAGAAACCATAGAAACAGAACCGGCAATAATGCCAAAAATAATGAGGAAGAATGCAATGATACCAAACAATGTGCCGATAAAAGTTGCAAATACATATTTTAAAAACTTTTTCATGTTATTTTTTTTATTGATTTTTGTATAAAATAAGGCTTTACAAAAGTACATTTCATGCAGTAAAAAGCAAAAAGTAAATATACATAAAAAATGCATACACTCGTTTTATTACTCGGAGGAAACAGAGGAAATACCAAAAAGATTTTCCGACAAGCTTCCACTCTACTGTCCGAACAGATAGGTTCTATCAGTTCCACATCGAGTGTATACCGCAGTAAATCGTGGGGATTCGACGACGAACACGATTTTTTAAATCAAATAATTATAATACATACACAAAAAACAGCTCAGGACTGTTTACACATCTGTCTTTCAATTGAAAATGATTTAGGACGAATTCGACCGGCACACACAACAGGATACACCTCGCGAAATATAGATATTGATATACTTTTTTTCGATTCCACCATCATAGAAGAAGAGAATTTGCAAATACCTCATCCGCGTATTCAAGACAGACGATTTACTCTTGAGCCCTTATGCGAAATTATCCCACATTTTATTCACCCTAGATTGCAGCAAAGCTGTTTGGCACTACTCAAACAATGTACTGATAGTTTAAGGGTGGAAAAGCTATGAGTGAGACAAAGACTTTTGGCAAAAATACCGCTAAAATGTTTTGAACCCGATAATATTACGTACTTCTTTCAAGGTTTTTGATGCACTAGCACGAGCTTTTTCTGTACCCATATCCACTACTTTTTTCAAATACACCTCATCAGCTTTAATTGCATCAATTTTTTCTTTAAAGGGCGTGGTAAAAGCAACAATATCTTCCGCCAATTGCTTTTTCAAATCGCCGTAGCGAACAGTACAATCGGCATACGCTTGAGTAAAAAAATCAAGAGTATCTTGAGACGATACAACTTTCATTAGAGTAAACAAATTTTGAATAGGTTCTGTTTGTGTTGAGTTGGGTTCTGTTGGTCCGCTATCGGTAACGGCACGCATTACCTTCTTACGAATAGAGTTCGCATCTTCATACAAATAAACACCATTACCATCACTTTTTCCCATTTTCCCCGAGCCGTCAAGTCCCGGGATTTTAATAAGATTTTCACCAAAATTAAACGGGTGTGGATCAGGGAAGCATTCTACACCATACATATTATTAAAACGACGAGCATATTTTCGGGCAATTTCCACATTTTGCTCCTGGTCTTTACCCACGGGAACCTGAGTTGCTTTATGAATAATTATATCAGCAGCCTGAAGCACCGGATAAGTTAACAAGCCGGCATTTACATTTTCGGGTTGACTTCTAATTTTATCTTTAAAGGTAGTTGTACGCTCAAGTTCACCAACATAGGCATTCATATTAAGCAATAAATATAATTCTGCTATTTCAGGCACCTCACTTTGCACATACAAAGTTGCTTTTTCCGGATCAATGCCACATGCCAAATATTCAGCTAAAATTTGAGTTACATTATTATGCAAATCAGCAGGTGTAGGATGCGTTGTCAAAGAATGCCAATCGGCAATAAAAAAGAAGCAATTAAATTGCTCCTGCATTTTTATAAAATTTTGAACTGCTCCGAAATAATTTCCTAAATGTAAATTTCCTGTTGGTCTGATTCCGCTTAAAACTGTTTCCATTCTTCTCTATTCTGTAAATCTATATCTTATAATAAATGAGATGTATTTAAATTCCCTAAACTAATAGTAATCATACGTTTAACACTCGTTCGCTCCACTTTTATTGCAACTTGCAAATGAATATTATACACACTCAATGTTGACTCTTTGGAACGAATTTCACCAATTTTCAGCACATCTGAATTGAGTATACCATAATCACGGCTTGCTTTCTTTCCAAAAATTGCATCGGGACTTTCTTTTAATATTTCATAATCGTAGCTGCCTTGCAAATCGTAAATATTTGCCATTTCGTCAATTGTAAGCACCTGAAGATTCTCTAAACCATCGATATTGAGTGTAAACCAATCATATACATTTTGATCGATAATACATCGGTTCAAATTATCCTTACTCAAAATGCGAGCATTATTAATAATAGCACGACCATAATGACTGGTATCAAAATAATACAAAGTATCATACGTAATTGCATACCGCAAACTGGCACCACCAATAATTTTACGCAATTTCGGATAAAAGTGAAATGAATTATACGTACGCAGAACAATTGCAAAATTGCAGGCAAAAATTAAAGAATGCAGAGGCGTATCGAAAATCATAAAACCACCGTCACCTGTACTGATGTAGTGTTCCTCAATTTCCGTTTTCGTATATTTTTGAAAAAAGAAAGCATGATTTCGAAAACACATTTCTATTGTTTCCACAAACAATATTTTAAATAAAAACGGAACCAGTGTTTGTTCAAACTGCTCATATGAACTATACTTGTAAATATCGATACCCAACACGGACTTTCGCGTCATTGTATTATAGTTCACATAACTTGTGAGTTTTTCTAATAAATCCTCTTCCTTGGGAATTAAATTTACCTTTTCATACACATATCGATCCTCAGTATCCTCAAGGATTCTAAGTAGTTTTTTGTAATCGAATGTTCGTACAATTTTATCCATAAGCCGATAATTATTTTACAAATGTATAGCATTTCAAGCAAAATTGTTTACAAGATACAATAAGTTTTTAGATTTCATAAGTAAATTAGCTGTTTTGGTATGCTGCTAAGCAGAAAATCTGTACAAACCTGAGTTCGATATAATTTTTGGCTTAATAGACAAATGTTAGGCTGTTTTTCCTTAAATATTTCCAAGTGGACAAAAATTAGGCTGTTAATTTCAGGAGTTTTACACTTTCAAAAAAGCATCAATAAACTTCATTTTT
>JAQICB010000095.1 GCA_027858745.1 Bacteroidales bacterium | reverse complement strand
AAGCAAGTTATCATTTATAGTGATACTTCCCCCTTCCTTTGCTTCGTTCCGCTACGCTCCACTTCGCAAAGGAAGGGGGAAGTTTTTCCATTAACAACGTGGTGAAACTTTACAAATAACAAACAAAAGATTCAATTGAAGTTTTCTTTCTGTAATAAAAAAATAAACATCGAGAATTGGTATATTGCATTTTCATTTGAACTAAAAACGAGAAGCTCTATTTATGAAAAAATTATTGGTGTTTTTATTACTCTTTACCACAGGCAGCATTTTCGCCCAAAAACCGGTCATTGAAATTGACAAGCTCACACACGATTTTGGCAATTACACACCTATTTATTATCCTCCAGCAACATTTTCCTTTACCAATACCGGCACAGCACCTCTTGCAATTCTCACCGTTCAAGCAGCATATGAAGTGAAAGTTATGTACGAACAAGGATATATTTTTCCGGGCGAAACAAGAATTGTAACTATTGATTATCAATCACAAGAATCCGGACCATTTCAGGAGCGAATTCAAATATACACAAATGCAGATACGGTTCCATTTCACCTCGAAATAAAAGGAATAAACATTTCAGCTAACGAATGTTATCCCGACAAAAAGAATCGGGAAATGCGGAAAGTAATAACAATAGACGCACAGACAAAAAAACCAATTCCCGAAACAGAAGTCTTTTTCTATTTTCAGCAACAACAAAAAATTCAAGAGGTAACCGAAAAAAATGGAGAAGTAGTTATGACCTTACCTATTGGCATCTACGACATACAAGCACAACATCCTCAGTATCGGACACTCCAAAAAAACATGTTTATTCCGAAAACAAAACCTATTATTGTATTGGAATTAGAACCCAGAGACGAACTCGAAGAAATGCTTGATACGGTTAAAATTGAAAAAATTGCCATACATATTCCTCCTCAAAATCCACGAACACAGCAACCGTCCTACCCTTTTGCAAACTCACCCGGACCAAACCGGGTAAACACGGCAAATCCCGGTGAACTATCAACAATTGAATATAAACCCAATAACATTGTTTTTCTTATTGACATTTCATATTCGATGAAACAAAACGAGCGATTAACCAAACTAAAAAGCTCACTAAATCAAACAATTACCGTTCTTCGAGATATTGATACAATTTCGCTCATTGCGTACAATCATGATGCATACATTTTGATAGAGAAAACAACCGGAGCACACAAAGAAAATTTACGAAGCAGCATAGATACCCTCACACCAATTGGTTTAACCGATGGTGTTCGCGGATTAGAAAGAGCATATAATCTAAGCCAATCGGGATATATTTTTGATGGTAATAATCAGATAATATTGGCAACAGACGGAGAATTTTCGGGTTCACAACAGAGTGAACCTGAGATTATGAAACTCATAAAAGAGAATTCAAATCATGGCATTTTTATCTCTATTATCAGTTTTGGAGACGACAAAGAAGCACTTTCCCGTCTTCGAAAAATTGCTCGTATTGGTAAAGGCTCATATATTCATATAGAAAACACAAACGATACACCGGAAATTATTTTAGAAGAAATTAAAGGTCGCTCAAAAATTATGATGTAAGAAATACTATTCATCATAAAATGAATCTAAATAAAAGGACAGTGGTTCCGAAAGGTTTTCCACATTAGGATACACCAACACTCCTGTAGAATCCTGATAGCGAGAGTAGACATAATTATCTAATCCTATTCTCACATATACCGAATCTTGTTCATGAAAACCATACAGACGGAGATTGTCTGCATAAAATTGAATAGTATGATTATGAAAATTCTGTACATTTCCGAAACTTGCACCAGACATATAACCAAATATATGCTGCGAAACACTAACCGAAGGAATAGTATCAAAAAAATACCACGTAACTACGGGATAATCTTGAACATATTGTTGTGTAAAAGTTATGGTTCGCGTAAAATTCAAAAGTCCCTGATTGTACACAACCGAGTCGAAATAAACCGTTGCCGGAGGAGTTTGTGCTAATGTAATAGGTTTCAAAGAATCAGCAGAAACGGTGTCGTACCAAAACGAATACTCAGCATATGAACCATATCCTTCTTTTAAAAATAGAAAGGAATAATTACCTCGCGGAGCATGATACAAAGCCCATCGTCCACGCTCGTTTGTCGTTGTTTCAATAAGAGTATCATAAACCTGAACATTTCCCAAAGAATCATTTGCTAAGGTATCAACACAATAAGCACGCACAGATACACCGGAAAAATCACCGACTTCATCACCATATTGATTATACAAAGATATATTTCCAAAAATTCCACGTAAGGTGTCTCTCCCATTTTCATCGATACCTGTACTGTCTTTTTTACAAGAAGTGCTTACTAACCCAATAAGGATAACTATAAAAATGGCCTGTTTCATGTGATACATATTTCGTGTTTTATTTGCTCATAATATAAAAATCATTGCATCATTTTCTAGCGTAAAAATACAAAAAAAGATCTACGATATATGTTTCAATTTCTTTTTTTATATAAAATGGTTCGTACATACCTAAATAATCGTTTTTTTTTCGAAATTTGCACAGAGATTATAATTCATTGAAAACAAGACATCAAAAAAATAATTACCAAATAAACACAGTAGTAATTATAAAGATGTAAAGCCGGGCTGTCCCTTTCGGATTGAGTTGAGCTTTGAAAAAAAAGTAGTAAAAAAACAAACAGATGAAAATTACAACTGATTACCTCATTATCGGTTCCGGTTTAGCAGGCTTAAGTTTTGCTCTTAAAGTTGCAGATACAGGAAAAGTAACAATTATTACCAAAAATAGTCTGGAAGAAACCAACACATCATACGCACAAGGAGGAATTGCAGCGGTATTGTCATCTCCCGACAGTTTTACTCATCATATAGAAGACACAAAAATAGCAGGTGCGGGCTTATGTGACGAGAAAATTGTAGAAAAAGTTATTTCCCATGCTCCCGAGCTTATTCAAAACTTGAAACAATGGGGTACTCGATTTGACACCGAAAAAAACGGACAATATGATTTAGCAAAAGAAGGCGGTCATAGTGCCAACCGAATTCTTCACCACAAAGACAATACGGGCTTTGAAATACAACGAGCTTTGTGCAAGGAAATCAGAAATCACAAAAACATTACCGTTTTAGAACATTTTTTTGCGGTAGATTTAATTACCCAGCATCACCAAGACGAACTTGTAAAACGCTACCAGCATGATATACGATGCTTTGGTGCATATGCCTTAGACATACGAACAAATATAATATACACCATTCTTTCAAAAGCAACAATGTTAGCATCGGGAGGTGCGGGACAATTATATTCGACCACAACAAACCCAACCATTGCAACGGGAGATGGCTTTGCTATGGTATATCGAGCAAAAGGACTCCTCGATAATATGGAATTTATTCAATTTCACCCAACCGGCCTGTACAATCCGAAAGAATCCCCTACCTTTCTGATTTCCGAAGCCGTTCGTGGTTTTGGCGGAAAACTTCGCAACAAACACGGTGAAGAATTTATGTTGAATTACGATGAACGAGGAAATTTAGCTCCCCGTGACATAGTTGCTCGTGCAATAGACAGTGAGATGAAGAAAAGCGGTGACGAACATGTGTTTTTAGACTGCAGACACATTGATGCACAGAAATTATCAAACCATTTCCCCACTATTTACAAAAAATGCCAAAGTATTGGTATAGATATTACTACAGAAATGATACCTGTGGCTCCCGCTGCTCATTATTTTTGTGGTGGTGTTTCGGTAGATGAATTTGGGCGAACATCAATCAATCATTTATACGCAGCGGGTGAAGTAAGTTGCACAGGTTTGCATGGAGCAAACAGGCTGGCATCTAACAGCTTACTCGAAGCTATTGCATTTGCCGATTTTGCAGCACACATGTCCGAAAAAGAAAAAGACAGCAATCCTATACAAGAGTCTATCCCCGATTGGGACGACAAAGGCACATCGCATCCCGAAGAAATGGTTTTGATTACCCAAAGCCTCAAAGAAGTACAACAAATTCTTAATAATTATGTTGGTATAGTGCGTAGCGATGTCAGACTAGATCGTGCATTCAACCGATTATGGACAATTTATCTCGAAACCGAGGAAATGTACAAAAACACAACCCTTTCCCCCAAACTCTGTGAACTCAGAAATTTAATATTGCTTGGCTATATTGTAATTAAAAGTGCACGTGCTCGTAAAAAAAGTATCGGACTTCATTATATGGTAGATTATACAGGATAAATTAAGGTGAGTAGACGTAATATTTAAAATTCAAATTGATATAAAATTGAATAAATCCTGTATAATTAAAAAAACGAATGCGTAAGATTCGCACACAAGCGGAAAATTAACCATTATATACGAATATTCGTTAAAATTTATGAAAAAAAAAGTAAAACGCTAAGGGGTGCACACCCAATTTTAATTCCTGTAATTCACAACAATCTTGAATAAAAAAAAGCTCAATTCTTTCGGATTGAGCTTTTTAATATGTTATAATCTGTCTTATATCTTAGATATTCAAATGAATTTTATCTGAAGCATATTGGCCTGAATCTATTTTTTCTTTGATAGCTTTAAAGCAATCGATAGTATAATCAACATCTTCAAGCGTATGACTTGCTGTTGGAATTATACGCAACATAATTGTTCCTTTCGGTACAACCGGGTAAATTACAATTGAACAGAACAATCCATAATTTTCGCGTAAATCTAAACTAAGATTTGCTGCCATTTCTGTTGTTCCGTTTAAGAATACCGGTGTAACCGGAGATTCAGTGTTTCCGATATTAAATCCGGCATCTCTAAATCCTTTTTGTAAATGGTTTACTACGTCCCATAACTGTGTACGCAATTCCGGACGAGTTTGAAGAAGTTCTAAACGTTTTAATGCACCAACAACAAATGGCATTGGTAATGATTTTGCGAAAATTTGCGAACGCAAACTATACATTAAATAATCAATAATTTCTTCCGGACCGGCAACAAATGCACCGATAGCAGCCATTGCTTTCGCAAAAGTACTGAAATAAATATCAATTTGGTCTTGAACGCCAAAATGTGTTCCAGTACCACTTCCGTCGTGTCCTAAGGTACCAAAACCATGAGCATCGTCAACAAGTAAACGGAATTCAAATTTCTTTTTTAATTCAGCAATTTTATCTAAGGCTCCAAGGTCTCCTGCCATACCAAATACACCTTCGGTAATAACTAAGATACCACCACCTGTTTCATCAGTAATTTTTTTCGCAAATCCCAGCATTTTTTCACACCGAGCAATATCATTATGTGGAAACACATAACTTTTACCTCCTTTAGCTTTGTGTAAAAACACACCATCCATAATACACGCATGCGATTCAGAATCATATACGATTACATCATTTCTGCTCGCTAAGGAATCTATAATAGAAACCATACCTTGATACCCGAAATTTAACAAGTACGCAGATGGTTTTTTAACGAATGAAGCTAATTTTTGCTCCAATTCTTCATGCATTTTAGTTTGACCACTCATCATACGAGCACCCATAGGATATGCCAATCCCCAATCTTTTGCACCTTGTGCATCAGCTTCGCGAACTTCCGGCAAATTTGCCAATCCACAATAGTTATTTAAACTCCATGTTAAAACTTCTTTACCACGAAACTTCATACGAGGTGCTATTTCACCTTCCAATTTTGGAAACATAAAATAGCCGTGAGTATCTTTTTGCCACACTCCAAGAGCACCTCTGTTCTTCGTTACTCTTTCAAAAATATCCATGTTTATATTATTTAATTATACTGACTGTAAATATTATATTCGGCAAATGTACAATCTTTTTTGTTTTCTAGAATATTTTCGAGAGAATTTTTGGAACTCAATTGTTTTCACAACATCAGTCATTTGAGAATCATTCGACTCCCCAAATCAAGAAAGAATGTATGGTTCAACAGAATAATATCATATTCAATATGAGCATGATTTATGTAAAACACCTTTGTTTTGTTATTTTTTTGAATTAAAAAAACACATCGAACTCTCGTTAATATTAAAATTCTCAGCACAAAAAAGTTTCAAACATTTTGTTGAAAAAATTTTTTTATATATACTTGCAATAATTATTAACCAGAAGCACATCTATTTAGCCGCAACTAATATTTGTTTTTTCTTATCACGGTAAATAGTGGTGTATCGCAACATCGAAAAAATATGAAAAAAATTTCAGTATGTATCGCATGCATATTTATGAGTATGCAGTTTGTTTTTGCTCAAACAAACGGTGATTACCGTTCACAACAAACCGTTTCAAAAAATTGGCATGATGCCGAAAACTGGCTCGTGTTTCAAAATAATGTGTGGATTACAGCCTCTACCCCACCTTTTACCGACAGCACACCACAGCTCATTACCATAGCAAAGAATGACTCTATTGTAATGGATACGAATAATTATACGATCAACAAATTAATTGTTGAGGATTCTGCATATCTTGCGTTACCTTACGGAGACTTTATATGTAATGACACTATTATCATTTACGGCACCCTGTATAATAAGCACCTTTTGGGAACCAAAGAATTCTCAAAATCATTTATTATTAATGGTGGCACAATGTATCACTCTTCAGGAGAAACATTCGACATAGCAGACAATCTTCTTGTTACGAACAATGGTACAATAACAGGTACGGCAACGGCAAAAATAAATGCACACAACATTCTTCTCAAGGGCAGTCATTTTCCAAGAATTGAAGAAACAAATAATGCCATACAATACAGCTGTGATTCTCTCATTATACTCGAAGACACCTTGGAAAACAGAATTGAAATTGGCGAATTTGACACCACACAGATTGACGTATACGGGCAGGTTGATTTTAACGGAAAGGTAGGCGTAAAACATTTTTCTAATTTCACGATTCACGAGTCGGGTTTTTTTAGCAGTTCCGACAATGATGCCTTTAATATATATGGTAACATTGTTATTCACGGCGATTTTGAAAGTGGTAAGGGAACGTATTATTTACAAGGAACCGATAAAGCTATTGAGGGAAATGCCGAATTTTATAAAATTGACCTAACAGGTACCTATACAAATTTTTGCACAGAAGATATGCCATTATTTGTAAAATTAGAATTCACAGGAACGGGTACCATTTTTCAACATGAATACGGATATATACAAACTCGATGCGATATTTTGCCACAGATTATTCCTACTCCTCATAGCGTTATTGAATATACCGGCGGACAGGGAGCTACAATATATCTCAAAGGTGAATTAAGCAATCTTATTTTAAACAATCACAAATGCACCTATGTATTAGAGAATGATATTAGCATAAAATCTATATTTCATGTGCCGGAAGACAGTATTTTAATTGACTTAAACGGGCACACACTGACCTTTGACAATTGGAGTGAATTAGATATTTCATTTCCTTTTTCGAGTAAACACCGCATCAGTTTATCGAATGGCAGTATCATTGCAAAAAACGTATTACCAAATGATACCGTATTTTTCCCAATATCACACAATCAAGACACAACATCTCTGGCACGGATAGAAATTACAAACAATGACACAAAAGCATGTAATTTCGCTGTCGACAGTCTTTCGCTATACGCAAGTAAAAACGCTCAACCAAACGGAAATCGATATATTTCCGGTTTGGTAAACAGTACCTATCATATTGCTTCTTCGTGTGAAAATGCAACAATAAAACTCTTTTGGCATGCTGATAATGAATTACCGATATTCGAAAGAAATGCCTGTAACATTTATCATTATAACGGAAGTGAATGGGAACCTCTCCATGAAATTTCAGTAGCCACAAACGAAACAGAAAGCATTTATTCATTAGAAGCTACAACTTACGAATTCTCTCCTTTTATGATTCAGAGTGATAATGTTTTGCTCAACATCAATCTTACTAATTACGCTATCAATCAAGATGAATCAGGAAACACTATCAACTGGACATGGGAAGCTGCACAAACATCTGAATTAGTATCATTTTCTTTAGAAAAATCAAATAATGGCATCCATTTCAGAACAATTCAAGAATTCACAGCATCTGCCAATAATTCGTTTACCTATACTGATACTGAAAACACAAATGATTACTATTACCGCTTAGCCCTCACCCACTCCGACAATTCAATAAGCTATTCAAAAATACTCTTTGTACGCAATCAATCTCCTATGGAAATTTGGAAAATTAACCAACAGATACATGTTGCCGCAAGCAAAAATGCAACTATCCATATATATTCTGTTACCGGCAGACTCATTGCAATAAGTACCCAACAAACATTTACAAGTTCCAATTTACCAACAGGTCAATATATTGTATGTATAATGTATGAAAATCAAATAATTGAAAAAGAAAAAATATGTATAGAATAATTCTAGGCACATTGTAAAATTGAAAGACTTGTGCTCTGTTGTAAATGTTCTTCTTTTCATAATGACAAAATTAATTATATTTTTTAAACTATAATTTTGTCCGATGATTTAAGGGGCTAATACAGCGAGGGATATCTCTTACAACATATAATTATAAATAATAATATAAAGATTTTATATCTATAGAATAATATTTTGTGAGCAAATCTAATCGATTTTTAAATTTCAAATACTCAAATTCATTTTCTATAAAATACATATAATCGTGTTGTTCTTCATTTTTTAAAAATATACGTAATCTGGAAACTCCATTTGATATTGGAAAAACATTAAACCAATTTTGACCAGAAGGACATCCTTTATAATAATTATTTGAAATAAAGATTTTATCAATATCTTCCTTTTTAAATGATAAAATATTTTTTATGATTATCCGTATATTAACCTAATTTTATTATCTTTGCAAAAAAACATATATTATGAATCTAATAGAATTTATAACACAATACCCGGACGAAGAAAGCTGTAAGCAAAAATT
>JAQICB010000118.1 GCA_027858745.1 Bacteroidales bacterium | reverse complement strand
GGTTTGAAATTAAGCCTGAAATATTTTTACAAAACCCTGATGAATTTAAAGATAAAGTTTTATCTTTGTTATTAATTAACACAAGTTATCATAAACAACCTTGTGAAACTTGACAGATACTAACCTAAAAGTATATAATGAATTTAACAAAGAAGGAATAAATATTCCATTCCCACAAATGGATGTGCATGTTCACAATAAATAAAACAAGATACAGGTCACATAATATTAGGGTGGTTATATTTCAATGCTTTGTAGAGACCCATGGTGTGTCCGTATCGAAATTTCAAATAAATCACACAAAAAATAACCGTTCTTGTGCACATGCAATTTTATTCTTATAATTGGTACAATTCGAAGATAAAAAATATGTGCGGATTTTGAAAAAAAACGCACGAACTACAATAGTAATTCGTGCGTTATAACCTGAGTTCGATATATTTTTTTAGGTTCAGAACGCTTCTCTATATCGCCTTCTCGCCTCGCTCTTCTGTTCGAATCCTTATACACTCCTCTAGATTCGTAACAAAAATTTTACCGTCACCAACAGAATTTGTACCAGCACCACTAATAATTGCATCCACCGTGCGTTGTACATAATCATCGTTTACAGCAATTTCAATTTTTATTTTCGGAATTAAAGATGGAGCCATTATCATACCCCGATAAATCTCCTCCCGTTTTTGTTGACCATGACCGGATACCCGACCGACTGTTATACGTTCAATATTAGCTTTCAGCAATTCTTCATGAACTTTATTTAATTGAACTTCTCTAATAATAGCAGTTATTAATTTCATAGTTATAATATTAAAAAGTACGACATAATTATTGTGCGTTTACTAAACCATATCCGCGCTCACCGTGGAAACTATCATCAAGCCCCGCCATTTCATCTATTTCGGAGGCACGTAATCCTATTGTTTTTTCAATAATAAAAACAATACCCAATGTTACAACAGCAGCATATACAATAGCAATAATTACTGCAAAAATTTGAATTCCAAATTGCGAAAAAATTTCCGCCACAGAATGTTCTCCTCGCATGAAAAACACCAACATTATAGCACCAACAATACCACCCAAACCGTGGATACCAAAAGCATCAAGACTATCATCATATCCTTTTTTGTTTTTTATCAATAAGCCCATATAACAAATAAAAGAAGACAAAGTTCCTAAAACAATAGCACCAAAAGGTGTAACATCACCTGCTGCAGGTGTAATAGCAACAAGCCCTGCTAAAATCCCCGATGCAAAACCAAGAGCACTCGCTTTTCCTTGATGCACTCCCTCAATAATCATCCAGGCAACGGCTCCGGCAGCAGCTGCAATTTGTGTAACCGTTAAAGCTTGTGCTGTTGCCAAACCACTTTGCACACTCGAACCGGCATTGAAACCAAACCACCCGACCCATAACAAACCAGCTCCCATCATTGTCATTACCAAGTTACTCGGACGAATATGTCCGGGTTTATATCCACGACGTTTTCCTAAATACAAGGCAGCAACAAGACCACTAACTCCGGCAGAAATATGAACTACCGTGCCACCGGCAAAATCAATAGCACCCATTGAATGAAGAAAACCAGATGAAGATATTTCTGAACCACCAAACCATACCCAATGACACAGTGGGTTATACACAAGTATTCCCCAAACAAGAATAAACACGACAAAACCTTTAAAATTTACCCGTTCCGCTATAGCACCCGCAAGTATAGCCGGCGTAATAATTGCAAATTTCCCTTGAAACATAGCAAACACATATTCAGGAATACCATCTCTCACTGATTCATCAATTCCTTGTAATAAAAAATAATCGGAATTCCATCCGAACCAACCACCTAATACGGAATTGCCAAAACTCATGGAATACCCGAAAAGAACCCATGCGAGAGTCATAACACCCATCGCAACAAAACTATGCATCATAGTTCCTAAAACATTTTTTGAACCAACCAGTCCCCCATAAAACATTGCCAATCCCGGTACCATAAGTAACACAAGGGTTGTTGATGTAAGCATCCACGAAGTGACACCAGTATCAATCCCATCCTGAGCAAAAACACCTGTTGAAATTAACAGTGCCGCTCCACTCAATAATAATTTTAACTTTACTTTCATTTTTAGTTGATTTTTATATTTAAACAAACAATTACAAGGCAAATATAAAAATATTAATATGATTATCCGTGTTTGTACCTAAATTCATTTTTATTACTAACAGCAGCCACTAAAAGCCTACCAAATAAGGCTTCTTTAAAGTATCTGCGATTGAACTTATAACAGAATTCAT
>JAQICB010000089.1 GCA_027858745.1 Bacteroidales bacterium | reverse complement strand
AAGCAAGTTATCATTTATAGTGATACTTCCCCCTTCCTTTGCTTCGTTCCGCTACGCTCCACTTCGCAAAGGAAGGGGGAAGTTTTTCCATTAACAACGTGGTGAAACTTTACAAATAATAGCGAGCTATTGTGAAATAATTTAACGCAGAAAAACTGTTTTTTTATGCAAAGTATACTTTTTCCGTTTATAAACAGCCATCTTCAGCTCAAAAATAATTTGAAATAACCCGTTATTATTTCATTATTTTTGATTGAACCTCACTATTTATAAGCGTTCTGAACCTGAAAAATTATATCGAACTCAGGTTAACAAAGGTATATATATATAAAAGTGTATGCAATTTTTATGTAAACCATATCGTATGGTAGAGGTTATTTCTTTTTTGTAAATTTTTTTTAAAGCGAAAGAACCTTTTCAACAATGCTGTCTTTATCTAATTTGCATAGTGAATATAATTCTTCTTGAGTTCCGTGTGTAATAAATTCGTCAGGAATACCCATGCGGTAAATTTTGCCAAGGTGTCCTTGTCCGCAGGCATATTCAATTATTGCAGAACCAAATCCACCGGTAAGCACACTATCTTCTATGGTAATAATATGGGCGAATGATTTGAAAATTGTATCGAGTAATTCGGTATCGAGAGGTTTTACAAAACGCATATTATAGATTGCCGGAGTAAGATTGGTGGTTTTTCGAATATATTTTCCGGCAGCAATCGCAGTGTTACCGATTGGACCAAATGTGAGTAGTGCGGTATCGTTTCCTTCAACAACACAGGTTCCTTTCCCGATTGCTATTTGTTTCATATCGGTGTATGGTTTAATAAATTGACCACGACCACGCGGATAGCGAATAACAAAAGGTTTTTTACTCGAATGAGCGGTGAACATCAAGTCTCGTAATTCATGCTCATTCAGTGGCGATGCAATAGTTAGATGAGGAATTGCTCGCATAAACGGGATGTCGAAAACGCCATGATGTGTAGCTCCGTCAGCACCAACCAGCCCGGCTCGATCCAGGCAAAAAATAACCGGCAATTTTTGGAGTGCGGTGTCGTGAATGACTTGGTCGTATGCTCGTTGCATAAATGTTGAGTAAATATTGCAAAAAGGAACGAGTCCTTCTTTTGCCATAGCTGCAGCAAGAGTTACTGCATGTTGTTCTGCAATGCCTACGTCAAATGTTCGTTCCGGAAATTCTTCCATAAGTTGTATCATCGAACATCCCGATGCCATAGCCGGGGTAATGCCCACAACCTTTGAATTTTGACGAGCTAAATCTACTAAAGTTTGACCAAAAACATCTTGATAACGAGGTGGTTTTGGTGTAGAATCGGCATGAATTTTACCGGTAATTTTGTCAAACTTACCCGGAGCATGCCAGGTTGTTTGTGATTCTTCGGCAGGTTTAAAACCTTTCCCTTTTTGGGTGCGAATGTGTAATAATTTTGGACCTTGTATGTAGCTCAGGTCTTGAATCAATCGGCTAAGATGAAATACATCGTGACCATCTACGGGTCCGAAATAGCGAAAATTGAGCGATTCAAATAAATTGCTTTCTTTCAGTATAATTGCTTTTGCAGCGTTTTCAAATTTTTGAGCAACACTTAATGCATTAGGACCGAATTTACTTAATTTTTGCAGTAAATTCCAGGTCTCATCTTTCAGTTTATTATATGTTTTTGAGGTCGTAATGTCGAGTAAATATTGATTGAGAGCTCCAACGTTTGCATCTATTGCCATGTTGTTGTCATTAAGAATAACCAATAGATTTGCTTGAGCAAAACCTGCATGATTGAGTGCTTCAAATGCCATTCCTCCGGTAAGAGAGCCGTCACCGATAACAGCCACTATTTGTCTGTTTGTATCGCCGTTTTGTTTGGCAGCAATTGCCATTCCCAATGCTACTGAAACTGATGTTGAAGAGTGTCCTACCGCAAATGAATCATATTCGCTTTCTTCAGGATTGGGAAATCCCGAAATACCACCAAGTTTTCTGTTTGTATGAAACGCAGATTGTCTCCCGGTAATAATTTTATGTCCGTATGCTTGGTGTCCAACATCCCACACAATAGTGTCACGTGGGGTTTGTAATGCATAATGAAGTGCAATGGTTAACTCAACCGTTCCAAGCGATGCCCCAAAATGACCGGGATTCCGACTGCTTTCGTCAATAATAAACTCACGTAATTCCGCACAGACTTGGCCTAATTGCTCGATGCCGAGTTTTCGTAAATCATCGGGTTTGTTTATATATTTTAGTAATGAATCCAAATCAAATATTTATTACGCAAAAATAAAAAGAAACTTAATATTTCTATAAAAAAACGTACATTTTACTCATTATTGTAATCTTAATAACCTGAGTTCGACGTAATTTTTCGAGTTCAGATTAGCTCCGCTGCGCTCCTCCTTTGTCCTCGGTTGATATAAAAAGCTGTTTATCAAGGCAAATTATTGAATAATAGCGAGCTATTGTGAAATAATTTAACGCAGAAAAACTGTTTTTTACGCAAAGCATACTTTTTTCGCGTATAAAATATGCCTTCGCTAAGTGGGTACTTTTCTGAACAAAAAAAAGAACACTTTACGAAAAAAAAAATTAAAATTCTTTAAATCGCTTTAAACAATACAAGTCAGGCTCTGTTATGCCTATAAAAATACTCCATTTAGTTAAAGTTAGATTTGAAATTTCATTACAATCAATTCGGACGAGTCTTCTGTAATATTTTCATTATAAATTCAGGAACAGAACAAGGTTTCCACTTTTCTCTATTAACACACGCAAGCTCAAGTTGAGATTTGCAAACTATTTTTTCATCTTGATTGTATACCATAAAAGAAAAAAACAAGCGAACTCCTTTAATTTTTTCTAAAGTAGTATGAATAGTAAGTTTCTCGTCGTATACTACCTTCTGAATATAATTAATATGCAAACTAATTACCGGAAACATATATCCTTCTTCTTCGATTGTAGTATAAGGAAGCCCAATACTTCGAAACAATTCCCAGCGAGCATTTTCGAAATACCGAACATAATTTGAATGATGTACTATGCCCATTTTATCGGTTTCAGAATACTTCACTCGAAAGGTATAATCATGCTGAATCATACGTAATTATTTTATTTTATTCACGAGATTATTAAAGGGTTTTGAAAGAATACTATCGTCCACTATTTTTTGCACTTCGCCTTCATCACAATAATCCCGAACTTTTTCATGTATAGGTATGTGCGACAACAATGGAATATTCCATTCCTCCGCCAGCAATTTACCTCCGCCTTGACCGAAAATATAATATTTTTCTTCGGGATGATTGTGTGGGCTAAACCACGCCATATTCTCAACAATCCCCAATACCGGAGCTCCGATTTTAGGAGAACGGAACATGTCAATTGCCTTATGAACATCAGCCAATGCCACTTTTTGAGGTGTTGTAACAAGAACAACTCCTGAAATAGCATACTGTTGCAATAAAGTAATATGCACATCACCCGTTCCGGGAGGCGTATCTATAATTAAATAATCTAAATCTCCCCAATCCGTATCATTCATTAACTGATTCAAAACCTTTGTCACCATAGGTCCACGCCACACAACAGCTTTATGAGATTCAACAAAAAAACCGATAGACATAATTTTTATCTTATGGCGTTCAAAAGGAACAATTTTAGTGTCTCCATCCTTTTGAATAGATTCCAGTGCAATATTGGTAACATGAAATAAAGTCGGAATAGAAGGACCGTGTATATCCGCATCCAATAATCCCACATTATATCCTTGATTCGCCAATGAAAGAGCTATTCCGGAAGCAACTGTAGACTTCCCTACTCCACCTTTACCAGAAGCAACCATGATAATTTTTTTTATATGAGATGTTTCAAATTTTTGAAATACATTTTTATGAGATTCCATAATAAAAGTTTTAAATATTATTTAACATGAAACTGACGAATATAAAAAGGGTGAGAATCATGATGTACTTTACGAAGTAAATTATTATACAACATAGAATCGACAATATCATATGAAGCCTCATTCTTACGCAACAATTCCTCCATGGTATCATCACGAATAGGATGCACCGCAGACATATTCAGAATATCTTCATATGCATTACCTGAAGAACCGGCATTGGTGCCCTCGAAACCAATTAATAATTCAGTATTAATTCCTTGATTTACAAATTGCTGAAAAACCTTAGTAACAATCTGTTCGGAAGGTGCTTGTGCTTCAGAAAATGCAGTAGGACGAGTTGGAATCGAAATATATGAACAGGAAGGATTTAGCTGAGAAATAACCGTAATTGTTTCCTTTACACAATCATCAGAATCATTAATACCCGCTAACAACATTGTTTCAGTTATTAAGGTTCCCGAAAACTCCTGAGCAAACAAAAAGAGACCTTGCAGATATGATTGAAAATTCAGATTTTCAGAAGGTTGCTGGATCCCCCACCACACACGTTCCAGTCCTGCATCAACTTTTACCGACACCAAATCTGCATACATTAAATTTTCCCGAACACGCTTATTCGACAACAACGATGCATTAGTTACAACTGCAACCGGAATTCCAAATTCAGATACAGCATCAATAGAATCACCTAAAGAACTATCCAATGTTGGTTCTCCATTTGCAATAAACGTAAGATAATCAGGTTTATCCGAATCAGCAAGCGTATCTACGCGAGCTTTAACCTCCTGAAGAATAACTTTCGGACTATAAAATTTTTGTAATTCAGTACTATAACTTTTCGTTTTCCCTACCTGACAATACAGACAAGAATACGAACATTTTTTGCGAGAAGGAATATTATTTATTCCTAAACTCATTCCTAATCTTCGAGAAGGAATTGGACCAAAAGATATCATTTTTAAACTTTTTTTATTTCAAACATATTATGAGAAGAGTCACTCAAAAAATAAGTATATGATCCATTTTTCGAAACACGTTTATACGTAAAATATCCTATTTGTTGAGCTGTTTTATACATTTTTTCAGCATTTTCAGAAGAAATGCACACATGATTGAACGATTTGCCTTGAACATGTTCATACACAAATAACTCCAATTCAAATCCCTCATACATCATATAAATAATTTTTGTATCCTGAGATATAGAAAAAATTTCCTCACACTGATCTTTTGGCAAGACAAAAGAACGATTACTATATCCCTGTAAAACTAATTCATAAAAAGGCACGAGATCCTTCTCTGAAATCTGCAAGCCAACATGTAATAAACTATTATTCATTTATTATTTGATTATATACATTCTTCATTATTACACTAATTTCAGAATCCGGTTTGTACGACACAATAGATTGACAAGCTATCATAGCATACACAATATCTTCATGAAAGGGAATTTTATCCACAAGTTGAACCGAATGTTGATTACACCACTCTTCAATTTCATCAGAAATTTCCCGGTTCAAATCATATTTATTTATCAAAACATAAGCCGGTATATTAAAATGCTCTGTTAACTCCCAGGCACGAATCAAATCGTGAAACGCCGATTTAGAAGGTTCTGTAACAATTAAAATTTTATCAACACCGGTAATAGCAGAAATAACCGGACATCCTGTACCCGGAGGACCATCAATAAGAATAGTAGATTTATGTTCTTCTAATAATAATTTTTTTGCATAATCGCGTATTTCCTGAACTAATTTTCCCGAATTTTCTTCACCGGGAGCCAAGCGTGCATGAACCATTTTGCCGGAATCAATAGTACCGACATACCAACGACTTTTGTTACTGGGAATCATTGCAATAGCCTCTTGCGGACACACACGCGAACACAATTTACAACCATCACACAACACTTCATCTATCATAACAACACCATCAATAATATGAATTGCATCAAACCGGCAATGTGATTTACAAATTCCGCATTGAGTACATTTTTCATAATCAATTAACGCAGTATGACCGGAAATATATTTTTCCTCTTTATAATCATCCGGATTTAATACTAAGTATAAATTTGCAGCATCAACATCACTGTCAACCACGATAATCTCATGAGATAAATCAGCCAAAGCAGCACTCACACTCGTTTTTCCGGTTCCCCCTTTCCCACTTAAAACAGCTATTTCCATTATATATCAAATGTTTGTAATAAATTGTAGAATTTTTTTAAATAGCCTGCATCAACATCAACAAGAATATTTCCCTCAGAATAGGTTCGTGCAATTTTCTTATCAAAAGGTATTTCCATCTTTATTTCAATATTCTGAGATTGTAACCAGTCATATATTTCATTATTCCCTAAACCGGCTCTATTAATAATAACCCCATATGGTTTATTCAATTCCTGAAGCGTTTCTACCGACAATTTTAAATCATTCAATCCGAATGGTGTTGGTTCTGTAACCAACAAAACATAATCAGCCTTTGCAACAGTTGCAACAAACGGACAAGAAATTCCGGGAGGCGAATCCATAAGCACCAATGCATCTGATTTTGTTTTTTGTATAGATTTTTTTATAATAGGTACCGGCGAATAAACTCCTACATCAGCTCTACCCTCTATAATCTTACCGTTTTCATTTTCAAAATCAGATATGATTCCCAAAGACTTCTCTTTTTCTGTTATCGCACCATAATTACACGCCGCAACACAAGCACCGCAATCGTGACACAATTCTTCAACAACACTAATGAATTTTTTTTCAGAAATAAACATAATAGCATTATAATTACAATACTCATAACATTTTCCACAAAAAGTACACGCATTCGTATTAATAACAGGAATATGTTGAAAAACTTTTTCTTGATTAACAACAGAAGAAGTATTCAAGAATTGAGAAACATTCGGCTCCTCAGCATCACAATCAACCAAATCAACGGGAATATTATAATTCACTGCTGTTTTATATAAATTAGTAGAAACAAATGTTTTACCTGTTCCACCTTTTCCACTTGCAATAGCAATTTTCATAAAATAAATTTATTGTTTCATTACCACAAAACTCCCCTTACAAACACCAACAGCTTCAGCGACTACATCACATTTTATCATAGACAAAAAGAAAATTTTATCAATTGCAGTATCAATCAATCCTTCCAAATTCCCCTGCCCCTTCGAAATTATAAGATCAGCACGTTCAAATAGCTCCACGAATTCAGGCGGTGCCAAATCCAATACAGTAGAAGGCACGTCACCACCATTTGAAATAACATGAGCTACTGAATCAATACCAACATATTTTGCATCGGAAACAGTTACATCATTTAATACCGGAGCACCACGCACGGCAAAATAAATATTAACCTGATTTCGATATAATTTTTTTGATTCAGAACGCTTATAAATAGTGAGGTTCAATCAAAAATAATGAAATAATAACGGGTTATTTTAAATTATTTTTGAGCTGAAGATGGCTGTTTATAAGCGGAAAAAGTATGC
>JAQICB010000088.1 GCA_027858745.1 Bacteroidales bacterium | reverse complement strand
TGAATTCTGTTATAAGTTCAATCGCAGATACTTTAAAGAAGCCTTATTTGGTAGGCTTTTAGTGGCTGCTGTTAGTAATAAAAATGAATTTAGGTACAAACACGGATAATCATAAAAATCAATATATTTTTTAAAGAATAAAAATCATTCCAACAGTAATAAATCCTGTTGTGAAGATTGTGTTTGAATTAAAGCCTAAATCAAATGAATTGTCTCTGACAACAATTTCGCCGGCAGGAGATTCTGTTTTTGTAGCAGTTGTGCTAAAACCAAAATTCATAAAATTTAATCCTGCTTCTAAATGAATTTTTTCTGATGCTGCATATGAAACTGATGGTCGAATAGAGATACCTATTGAATTTATTTTTGGACCGTCTGTGGTGACACCTCCAACAGTATTTTTTCCTGAAGATGTATTAAAACCCAGTGTTGTTGTTGCAAACATTCGAAATTTGTTGAAGTCAGCAAAATAATAGCGCATAAATGGTGAAATACCAAAAGAATTTCTCACATTTTCATTGCTATTTATCAGTACTGTTTTTTCGCTCCCGAGATTTATTCCAATACCCACAGCTGTTGTTTCAGATAGAAAAAACCCTAGTTGTGGATTAATTGAAAAATCTGTGGTTTTGATGTTGTCTGTGGTTGTTGTCGTTCCATTGGTGGGGGTAGTTTTAGTTACACCACCATCTTTATTAAAAGAAAAGCTTCCTCCAATAAAGGTTTGTGCCTGTGCCAATATACTTACTGTTAAGCATAAAGATAAAGTGAACATTGTTTTTTTCATATGAGTAGAGTTTTTAGTTTGTTAAAAGTATTATTATTTTTATTCAAAAACAATTGTTTTATTGTTATATATTAATGTTTTTCTTTGGATATGAGACCATATAGCTTTGGAAAGAACAATTTTTTCTAAATCAAAACCTTTTCGTTTCATATTTTCCACTGTGTCTTTGTGTGTTACATCTGTTACTCCTTGAGTAATTATTGGGCCACCATCGAGTTCGGGTGTCACGTAGTGCGATGTTGCACCGATTAATTTTACGCCGCGTTCGTATGCCGAATGATATGGTTTTGCTCCCGGAAATGCAGGTAAAAAGGAGTGATGAATATTTATTACCTGATGAGGAAACGATTGTGTAAATGATTCCGATAGAATTTGCATGTATCGGGCAAGAATAACTAAATCTATCTTATGTTCTGCTAACAAGGACAGAATGTTTTGTTCTTGTTCAATTTTATTGTCCTTAGTAATAGGAATATGATAGAACGGAATATTGAATTCTTCTGCAACGTGACGTAATTTTTCATGATTACTAATAATAAGTGGAATTTCGACATTCCATTCTTGCGAACTTACTCTTGATAATATATCGTACACACAATGGGGGAGGTGCGAAATGAAAATGGCAAGTCGTTGTGGTTTGTCCGCAAAGTATAAATCGTAATTCATATTGTAGCGTTCACCAACAAGTGTCGAAAAATAATCACTAATTTTTTCGGTGGGAATTGCAAAACCGGTTAAATCCCATTGAACACGCATGAAAAATTCATTTTCTTTATGATCAACATGTTGGTCGAGATAAAGAATGTTTCCGTTGTTTTTATGTATAAATTCTGTTACTGAAACTACAATACCTTTATGGTCATGGCAGTGTATAAGTAAAATGGCAGAGTTTTGATGTGTGTACATATTATTCGTTTAAGGCTTGTTCTAATTCATCTGTCATTTCCAAATTGTGATACACAACGCTTACATCTTCGCATTCTTCAAATGCGTCAATAAGTTTTATCACTTTTTTCGCATCGTCTACCGGAAGTTCTGTTGTTGAAACCGGGATACGTTTTAGTTCGGCATTGCTTGCTTCAATAGAAAGTTCTTCTAATTTTTTTTGAATATTTCCGAAGTCTTCCATTGCACAGGTTAATGTAATAGTTGATTCGTCATATTCAATTTCTTCGAGTCCGGCATCAATCAATTCTAATTCTAATTCCTCCATGTCTATTGATAGAGATTCTTTGTTGATTTCAAAAACACCTTTGCGTGTAAAAATAAACGAAAGCGAACCGTTTGTCCCAAGACTTCCGTTGTGCTTTGTGAAAATAGACCGGACAGTACTTACAGTTCTATTATTATTGTCGCTGAGGCATTCTACAAAAATAGCTACACCACCGGAGGCATAACCTTCAAATGTGGAAAATTCATAACTTGATTCGTCTTTTTCTCCTTTTGAAATTGCACGTTCGATAACGTCTTTTGGCATATTTGCACCTTTTGCGTTCTGAACAGTCAATCGTAATCGTGCATTCATATCGGGGTCGCCACCACCACCTTCTTTAACGGATATGGTGATTTCTTTGGAAAGACGAGAGAATAATTGACTTCGTTTTGAATCGGTCGCTCCTTTTTTTCGTTTAATTTTTGACCATTTACTATGTCCTGACATTGTGTATTATTTTAAGCTAAGTTTGATTTTGTTTTGAGATAATTATAATAATATAGTTTTTTTTATACTTCTACTGAATCTCTACTTATATATTACTTGATTCAGATTGTATATTCTATACAAATATAATAAAAAAAGCTATGTTTAAAGAAATTAAACATAGCTTTTGTGGAGGTGAGATTTAAAGTAATGTATTTGTAATACACTGACTTCTTTTTATAAGACCTTGTGTCTTTTTAAAAGGTTGCATGAAAAATATTTTTTTACAAAAAAAAAGAGGCTGTTAGTTACAACAGCCTCTTTAATATTTTGATATTTAGTTATTTATTATTCTTCAGAATAATTCATTTCCGTAAGTAATTTATATTGTTTGTATCTCCATTTTGCATCTTTGAGAGAATCTTCAAACAATTGTTCTGCAACTTCTGGGAAGGTTTTTGATAATGAAGTATACCGAACTTCATTTTTAAGATAATTTAAAAACTCATTAAAATCCGGTTCTTTTGAATCTAATTGGAATGGATTTTTTCCTTCTTCCTCAAGACGTGGATCATAACGGAATAAGTGCCAGTATCCACATGTTACTGCTGTTTTCTCTTCGGTTTGAGATTTTGTTAAACCTCCTTTAATACCGTGAGCAATACAAGGTGAATATGCAATAACTAATGATGGTCCCGGATATGCTTCGGCTTCACGAATAGCTTTAAGCAATTGAGCTTGATTAGCACCCATTGAAACTTGAGCAACATACACATAACCATATGTCATAGCCATTCTTCCCAAGTCTTTTTTACGAACTTTTTTACCTGCCGATGCAAATTTTGCAACAGAAGCAGTAGGAGAAGCTTTTGATGACTGACCACCGGTATTAGAATACACCTCAGTGTCTAATACAAGAACATTAATATCTTCGCCCGAAGCAAGCACATGGTCAAGACCTCCGTAGCCGATATCATAAGCCCAACCGTCACCACCTAAAATCCAGTTTGATTTTTTAGTAAGATATTGTTTGAGAGCTAAAATATCTTTCGAAATTTGAGAAGAATCTTTTTCAAGCACTGAAACTAATTTTTCACCTGCTTCTATAGATGCTTCTGCATTGTCTTTTCCTTCAATCCATGCTTTTCCGGCTTCTTGAATATCAGAAGATAAAGAAGACATGTTATTTGATAGTTTTTCTGCAATTCTTTCGCGTAATTTATTCATTGCGATAGCCATTCCATATCCAAATTCAGCGTTGTCTTCGAATAATGAGTTAGCCCACGCAACACCTTTTCCTTCGTCGTTTACAATATATGGTGTTGCAGGTGCAGAGCCTCCGTAGATAGACGAACAGCCTGTTGCATTTGCAATAGTCATTCTATCACCAAACAATTGCGTGATTAATTTTACATATGGAGTTTCGCCACAACCGGCACAAGCTCCCGAGAATTCGAATAATGGTTGTTTAAATTGAGAACCTTTTACGGTACTTACCGGAGCAATAGTGTCTTTGTATGTAACATTTTCCAAAATGTAATTCCAATTATCTTTTTCTTCTGGAAGTTGACTTTGTATAGGTTTCATGATAAGTGCTTGTTCTCCTTTTTTACCCGGACAAATATTCGCACAACTACCACAACCCGTACAGTCGAGAGGTGAGATTTGAATTTTATATTGTAATCCATCAAATCCTTTACCGATAGGTTTCAATGTTTGAAGACCTTCAGGAGCGTTCGCTAATTCCTCTTCGTCAAATAAGAACGGACGGATAACAGCATGCGGACAAACATATGCACATTGATTACATTGAATACAATTGTCTGGTTGCCATTCCGGAACATTTACTGCAACACCTCGTTTTTCAAAAGCTGTTGTTCCGTTCGGGAATGTTCCGTCAGGATATTTTGCAAATGCACTAACCGGAAGTGAATCACCTTCTTGTTGGTTCATAACACCGGCAACATTTGTAACAAAATCAGCTAATTCTTTATCTGTTTTGTCGGTAATGCCTTGATAGATTTGGAAATCGTTGTTGTCAACTAAATCTTTCCATTCCGGTTTTACGGTTACTTCTTGTAAACTTTCAACACCTTTATCAACTGCTTGCCAGTTCATCTTTACAATCTCGTCACCTTTTGTGCCGTATGTTTTCTTAATAGCAGTTTTCATAAAGTCTACTGCTTGATCATAAGGAATAACACTTGCAAGTTTAAAGAATGCTGATTGTAATATAGTGTTTGTTCGATTGCCGAGCCCAATTCCTTCAGCAACTTTTGTTGCGTTAATAATGAAGAATTTAACATTATTTTCAGCTAATTGCTTTTTGATTTTGTTCGGTAAATATTTTTCTATGTCCGAAGCATCCCATAATGAGTTAAGTAGGAATGTTCCGCCCTTTTGAATACCTTTTAACATGTCATATTTGTCGAGGTACGAAGGTTCCGAACATGATACAAAACTAGGATTACTTACTAAATAGGTAGATGTAATAGGTTTTTTACCGAAACGTAAGTGAGAAATTGTAATACCACCTGATTTTTTTGAATCGTATGCAAAATATCCCTGTGCATACATATCAGTATTGTCACCAATAATCTTAATTGAGTTTTTGTTTGCACCTACTGTTCCGTCAGATCCTAAACCATAGAATTTACATTCAACAGTTCCTTCTGGTACGGTGTCAATAATTTCATTGCTTTCTAATAAAGAGGTGAATGTTACATCATCAACAATACCCATGGTGAAACCATTTTTCGGTTCAGGTTGTTCTAAATTAGTAAATACCGAAACAATCTGACGAGGTGTTGTGTCTTTTGACGATAATCCGTATCGACCACCAACAATAATAGGAGCATTCTCTTTACCATAGAATGCATTGCAAATATCAAGATATAATGGTTCTCCGGTAGAACCCGGTTCTTTTGTTCTGTCAAGTACTGCTATTTTTGTAACAGATTTTGGAAGAGCTTGTAAAAAGTGCTCTATAGAGAACGGACGATATAAGTGAATTTGAAGGAAACCAACTTTTTTCCCTTGTTTATTCATATATTCAATAGTTTCGCGAATAGTTTCACTTACCGAACCCATTGCAATAACCACATGTTCTGCATCGTCTGCACCAAAGTAATTGAATAATTGATAATTTCTGCCGGTACGTTTGTTAACTTCCTGCATGTAATCTTCAATAATTTTTGGGACAGCATTGTAGTATGTATTGGCAGCTTCACGAGATTGGAAATATACATCCGGGTTTTGAGCTGTACCACGAGTAACAGGATGTTCCGGATTTAATGCTTTTTCTCTGAATTTTTGTATTGCATCATAATCAACCATTTCTGCTAATTCATCGTAGTCCCATGCTTGAATTTTTTGAATTTCGTGTGATGTACGGAATCCGTCGAAGAAGTGTAATGTTGGTAAACTACTTTTGATACTGGCAAGGTGAGCTACTGCTCCTAAATCCATTACTTCTTGCACACTACCTGATGACAACATTGAAAAACCGGTCATACGAGCGGCATAAACATCTTGGTGATCTCCGAAAATTGATAATGCTTGAGCTGCAATAGAACGAGCACTTACGTGAAATACTCCCGGGAGTAATTCTCCGGAAATTTTATACATATTAGGAAGCATCAATAATAAACCTTGCGATGCTGTATAGGTTGTTGTTAAAGCTCCTGCCTGGAGAGAACCGTGTACTGTTCCGGCTGCACCTGCTTCTGATTGCATTTCAACAACTTTAACCGTGTCTCCAAAAATATTTTTTCTTCCGTTTGCTGCAAATGTGTCTGCATGCTCTGCCATGTCTGAAGAGGGGGTGATAGGATATATCCCCGCTGTTTCGGTAAATGCATATGAGACGTGTGCCGCTGCAAAATTACCGTCGCATGTAATAAATTTCCTTTTGTCTGTCATAATAAATACTTCGTTTAATAAATAGAATATATACTTATAATTGTATAATTTACTTTTTGAACGGCTAAAGTATGAAAAATACTTTTTTCTTTATAATAAAATCGCAAGTATTTTATGGTACACCTTCTTTGTGTTTGTAAATGTAAAGTTTCACCACGTTGTTAATGGAAAAACTTCCCCCTTCCTTTGCGAAGTGGAGCGTAGCGGAACGAAGCAAAGGAAGGGGGAAGTATCACTATAAATGATAACTTGCTT
>JAQICB010000082.1 GCA_027858745.1 Bacteroidales bacterium | reverse complement strand
AATAGCTCGCTATTATTCAATAATTTGCCTTGATAAACAGCTTTTTATATCAACCGAGGACAAAGGACGAGCTCAGCGGAGCTAATCTGAACTCGAAAAATTACGTCGAATTCAGGTTTATAGTAAGTTTCTGTTTTAGATTACATGAATATATAAATTAGACATATTGTGTTGAACAAACTAATATTTTTTTAAACAAAAAACCCTAACTGTTAAACAGTTAGGGTTTTTGTTTTTAGAGTGGCGGAGAAAGAGGGATTCGAACCCCCGGTGCATTGCTGCACAACGGTTTTCAAGACCGCCGCATTCGACCACTCTGCCATTTCTCCGATGCAAAAATACAATTTTTTTGTATATTGCAAATCTTATTAGCAATTTTTTTAATAAAACGTGTAAAATATGTGTAAGAGTTTAAATAATAGTGTTTTAGTGCTTGTCGCACTCCTGGTTCTGTCTACATTTTCCTGTACAGACACCCATAATGTATGGAAAGTCTCCGGTACAATAGCCGATTATTCTTCTCAACCGGTCTATATTTCTGTGCGGGGAGAACTTGATAGTACGTATACCGATACTGACGGAAATTTTATGTTTTCGCGCATAAATCAGTATTCTGACTTTGTGCGTTTGTCCTTGTATAGAAACATGTATCCTTTTTTACATATGTTTGTCGATAGTGTTTCTCATGTGATTGTTCACATTGATGATACCGCACATGTGCAATATGCAGGTGTACAAAATTCTCCTGAAACTCAAGCTTTGCAAGAATTATATCGCTGGCATGAACAACGCAAAAAAATTGTAGATTCTGTTTTGTATGCTTACAAGCGAGAACGTGCTGCTGTTGAGAATTATGATTCATTGCGAATTGTCTATATTTCACAATTAGATCAATTTCATGAAGATAATGTTGCGTATTTAGACTCATTTATCAATCAACATAAAAATTCGCCTGTTGTCACAACAGCTAGTTTTATGACTTTCGATACGGTTTACTATAAACCATTGCTGTTGCATGAACCGAATTTTATAGATATGTCTAAAAACATTAAACAATCGCTGCAAAATACGTATGGCATGATTCCTTTTGTAAAATTGTATGCTAAAACGCTTCGTTCAATCGAATTAGATTTGGAAGATCAACGGTAATATTTTTATTAAAACGGACTGTTCAGTAAAATATCCTATGTGAATCCTCTTAATCCTATGGCAGATGTTAAAAAAAATAATATCTTTGAATTTTAGACGTACAAAGAAAAAAGTCATTTTCATGATAAAAGTACAATTGCAAATATTAGGATTATCATATAGTCAAACGCAAGATAATGCGTATGTGTTAATTCTTGTTGAAGATGGTGGTGAGAGACGAATGCCTATTATTATTGGTGGAGCAGAAGCTCAGGCAATAGCTATTGAATTGGAAAAAATGAAACCGCCACGTCCTTTAACTCACGATTTGTTTAAAACTATGGCTACAAGTTTCGATATTACTATGTCGGAGGTGTTAATCTACAAATTAGAGGAGGGTATTTTTTATTCGAAAATTGTGGTGCATAACGACGGTAAAACCGTTGAAATTGATTCGCGAACGTCCGATGCTGTTGCACTTGCGGTACGCTTTGCGTGTCCAATTTACACCACTCCCGATGTGTTGATGAAGGCGGGAATTGTTCTTGATATTGATAAAGAAGGACAAAAACCTCGACAAACGCAAACACCCGAACCGGAGCAAAGTAATGAACCGGAGATGGATCTTAATTCTCCCGAAGCTCATATTCAGTTTGCATCTGAAGAAGAATTACACGAAATGTTAGATCAATCTATCGAAACGGAAGATTATGAATTGGCATCGAAAATTCGGGACGAATTGAATAATCGTAAGGATCAATAAATTAATATGTCTGCTCGCTTGAAGGATATTTTTTCAGAAGAGTTTTTTGCATTTTTTTTGAGAGAATTTTCATTGATATATTCTCTCGATACACAGATATTTCTTGGTTATGTGTATGGAGATTCATGGGGTGAAAAAAGTTTAACCCAACGTATAGAGCATATTGCTCGAAGTTTGCATACATGCATACCCCTTTCATATACCGAACAAATTGAGATTTTTAAGAAATTTTGTGCTCGTACCGAACAGACAGTTCAGACAGTTCAGACAGATTGGAAATTGGGCTATATGTTTATTCCAAAATTCATTGAATTATTTGGTCAGGACGAATATGAAACCTCTATGGAGGCAATAGAGGATATTACGAAATGTACGAGTTGTGAATTTGTAATACGCCCGTTTATTAGTGCTCGTCCTCAAAAAACTATGGCGCAGATGTATGTCTGGTCGCAACATAATCACCCAAATGTTCGTCGTTTGGCAAGTGAAGGGTGTCGACCGCGATTGCCTTGGGGAAAACAAATTTCACAATTTATTGCATCTCCACACCCAATTATCCCCATTCTCGAAAATCTAAAAACCGATTCTTCAGTTTTTGTTCAAAAAAGTGTTGCCAACAATCTCAATGATATTTCGAAAGATAACCCGGAACTGGTTCTATCGCTTTGCGAAACATGGAAACACACACACCCGATTACCACGAAAATTATAAAACACGGATTGCGTACGCTTCTCAAGCAGGGCAACACACGAGCTCTAGAACTTTGCAATATTGTATATTCACCTCATATTTCAGTTACTGACTTTACGGTACGTACACCGAAAGTAACAAACAATAAACCATTGCAATTTTCGTGTTGTATTCACAATTCTTACACAAAACCATGTCTTGTACGAGTCGAATATAGACTTCATTTCGTGCGAAAAAACAACACCTATACACATAAAAATTTCTTTGTACACGAACAGATGTACGCAGCACACGAAACAAAAAAAATAAGCAAAACGCATTCATTTCAAACCCGTACAATTCGTGCATATTATCCGGGAAAGCATGTAGTTGAAATAATTGTTAATGGGCGGTTGTGTGAAGAAAAAGGATTTGTATATACTATATAAAAAACATAACTTAATAAAATATTATTTAGATAATTATATCTTTGTACTTATTCAAATAACAAACTATGATTTTACCAAATGATTTTAAAGCCGAATATGCTGTATTAGAAACCGAAATACAATCGGCTGTTGCAGATTTTTTTGCAAAAGGATGGTATGTGTTGGGCAAAGAGGTTTCGTCTTTTGAACAGGAATTTGCAATATATATCGGGCAAGACCATTGTGTTGGTCTTGCAAATGGCTTAGAAGCTTTATTTTTAGCACTTAAATCATTAGAAGTCGGGGAGGGCGATGAAGTAATTGTTCCCTCAAATACGTATATTGCATCGGTTCTTGCTGTTTCCCATGTTGGAGCAACACCGGTGTTTGTGGAACCAAATCCTCTTACGCACAATATAGATGTTACCAAAATAGAAGCGGCAATAACAGACAAAACAAAAGTACTGTTGCCGGTTCATTTATATGGCTTAATTTCGGATATGCCCGCAATAATGCGTATTGCAGAAAAGCACAATATATATGTTGTCGAAGATTGTGCTCAAGCACATGGGGCAATGGTAAACGGGCAAAAGGCCGGAAGTTTCGGACATATCAATGCATTTAGTTTTTACCCAACCAAAAATCTTGGAGCATATGGCGATGCCGGAGCAATAACTACAAATGATGAATCTTTGGCTGAAAAAATTAAGATGCTTCGCAATTATGGTTGCCAAGTTCGCTATCAAAACGAAGTTGTTGGGTACAATTCACGACTTGACGAGTTGCAAGCAGCATTACTTCGCATAAAACTTCGCTACCTCGATACGTGGAATGCAAAACGCAGAGAATGTGCCGATATGTTTCGCTCCGAATTTAGCGATAAAGACTGGATATTTCCGCACGTTCCCGAAGGGTATGAGCATGTATATCATCAATTTGTGGTTCAATCAGACAATCGCGAGGCAGATATGAAAGAGCTTGAGGAACGGGGCTATAAATGCCTCATTCATTACCCGATACCACCGTATAAATCAAATGCTTATAAACAACAATTTGCAAAACACACATTCCCCATAGCCGATACATTGGCAGAAAAAGTTTTTAGCTTACCTTTGCATGGAAAAATGTGGAATAAATAACAACCCGAATGTATTCAATAATTTTACTTTCATACTACAGCGAACAGCGAATTAGAAATGTTTTTACACGCGTAAGCACTGTTCTTGAAAAAGAACATATTCCTTTTGAATTTATAATCATGGATGATGGTTCAACCGATAATTCATATGCAGTTGCCTGTGAGCTGGAAAAGGAAGATTCACGCGTTCGTGCATATCAGTTAAGCAAAAACTTCACCAGTCATTATTCCAAATTTGCAGCTTTTTCGGTGTGTAAAGGTGATTGTGCAACCTCTATTCCCGATGATGAACAACTACCTGTAGATATAATTGTAAAAATGTATCGTACCTGGGAAAAAGGGCATAAAATTGTAATGCCGTTTCGCATGAGCAGAAACGACGGAAAAATAAAAGATGCATTTTCGAATTTATATTATAAAATGATGAATTCGTTTACCGATGTTACTTTTCCGAAAGGTGGTGCCGATGGATTTTTGATTGATCGGGAAATAATTGATATATTAAACACACAGATTTCTCCCCGAAACACCTCAACAACGGTCGAAGTACTTCGATTGGGTTTCGACCCGGTTTTTATACCCTTTGAACGTCCTACCACACAAAATAAATCACGATGGACTTTGCGTAAAAAAATGCGTTTGGCATTTGATACTATTTTTGCATCTTCAAATTTTCCTATTCGCTTCATATCGCGTTTGGGTATTCTTTCATTTATTTTTTCAGTAGTTTTAATAATCTTACTTACTTATATAAAATTGTTGGGCAAAAGTTCCATTGGTGGTGTGTCAATGCCAGGGTGGACATCTATACTTGCTTTTGTATCTTTTTTTAGTGGATTAATATTGTTGTCGCTCGCTATAGTTGCAGAATATATATGGAAAATTCACGAAGAAGTGAAGGCTCGACCGGGATATATTATAAAGAAAAAATAAATGGCACAGTTTTTCCATAAACATATTCGATTAGTTCTGTTACTCAGTATATTTTGTGCTATATACTGTGCAATATCTTTGGTTAACCATTACAACTTCAGAACATACGGGTTTGATTTAGGTATTTACAACAATGTATTGTTTGATTATTCAAAATGTCAATTCAACGACAATCCGGTTATGCACCGCGAATTTGATAATATTTTAAGCGATCACCTTAGTTTATATCATGTTGTATTTGCTCCGTTTCGATATATTTTTGGCAGTTGGACTTTATTACTATTTCAAATAGCATCTATATTATTTGGAGCTATTGGAATTCATAAATTATTACTTTTTTTATCTGAAAGCAAAAAAACAGCTCTCATATCAACCTTTCATTTTTTAAGTATGTGGGGTATTTTTTCCGCACTTAGTTTTGATTATCACGACAATGTTGTTGCATCAATGTTTATTCCGTGGTTATTTCTGGCGGTACTACAAAAAAATATACGCATAACTATTATATGGTCAATTATAATATGTATAAGCAAAGAAAACATTTCATTATGGTTGGCTTTTATATTTCTTGGTATAGGTTTATGGAAATATAAAGATGCACGCATTCGTAAAATATCTGCCTGGGGAACTATTGGAGCTCTTTTATATTTCATATTAGCAATAAAAGTAGTAATGCCCGCAATGGTAAACGAAGGGACATCATACGGACACTTAAAATACTCAGTATTAGGAAATAGTATGGGAGAATATATTGAAACCTTAGTATTGCGTCCTAAATATGCTTTTTCATTATTGTTTGAAAACCACAGTAACAATTTAATTTATAATGGCATAAAAACAGAGTTTTTCTTTGTTTTATTATTTTCGGGCGGCATAGCACTTTTCTACAAGCCCCAATTTATTGTTATGCTTGCTCCTGTTTTTATACAAAAATTATATAATGACGACTACGCAAAATGGGGCATTAATAATCATTATAGTGTAGAATTTGCTCCAATTTTAACAATTGTATTTGCGGTATGGATTATTGATATGGTTCGCACAAAAAAGTACCGACAATTTTATATTATAGCAGGTGCTATACTTTGCTTTGTCGTTAATCTTTCTGTAATAGATTCTCGTACATCAAAATGGTATAATTTAAAAGCACTTCGTTTTTGGGATTCAGGACACTACACACGAAGTTTTGATGTTGCACAGGTTCATGATTATTTAGAAAACATACCTGCGGATGCAAAAGTTTGTGCTCAAAACATGTTAGTTCCACATCTCGCATTTCGTGAGGACATATATACATTTCCCTATATTCGCGATGCAGAATATATTGCCTTGTTGCCCGGAGCATATGCTCCATATCCTCTCAAAGAACAATCATATAACAAAAAAATAGATGAGTTACGAAACAATGCTCAATACAAGGCTACTATTGACACCAAAGATTTTATTTTGTTTGAAAAACAATAAACAATAATGACACAAAAATTGTCTCTATTTCGTATACATATAGATTATAAGCTTGCTATTTCGCTTATAGCAGTTTTTATTATTCATTTTTTTGCACGGTATTTTTATATTGACGCAGTAAGTTTATGGTACGACGAGAGCTTCTCTGTTTTTCATGCTCAAGGAACATTTTCGCATATAAAAGCTACCTGTAAATGGGACATTAACCCACCAGGGTATCTTATGATATTGCACGGTTGGATAGAACTGTTTGGAACTTCGGAAACTGCATTACGCTCGTTGAGTTTGGTATCGGTTTCTCTTGCGGCTTCCTTGTTGTTTTATATATGTATACGATATGTGAATACCGAAACAGCAGTCTATTCATCACTATTTTTGTTAGTTTCAAAATCATTATTTTACTATTCTCTCGAAGCGAGAGGATATGGCCTTATTTTTCTCATGGTTGTTATATGTCTGTGGCTATTCTTCGAACTCATAAAAAAACCAAAGCCCAGCACTGCGTTATTACTAGGATTATTCTATGGTTTAATGATTTACACTCATTACTTATCGGCATTTTTTGTAATTGTTCAAATACTGTTTTTGGTAATATATAACCCACAATATTTCAAAAAAATTTTATATACAATTGGTGGTGGCGTTGCGGTATTGTTCCATTGGAGAAAAAGAATATTCGATATCTTTACAAAAAAAACAAGCTCATCAAATAAAACCTGGATTCCCGAACCTCAGGCAGATGATATACCACAGGCTTTTTATACATTTTTTAATAATGAAATAGTGTTTTGGTCACTTGTTTTGATATCTGTTGTAAGTATTATTTTTGTACTGTATAAGTCTCAAATGCTAAAAAATAACATCCAACAATTAGTATTTTTTAGCTGTATTGGTTTTGGTATTATTGTTATTTTTTACTTTGTTTCTCAAATTACTCCTATGTGGGTTACCCGATATTTTTTATTTAGTCTTATCGGCATGTCCCTGTTTTTTGCATATTCAACATCTTTGGTTCCTGTGCCGGTATATCTAAAAGCAATTGTAATACTGACAATTACAGCATATTCATTTTTCTCAACCACATATAGATACAAATCTCGCATGAATTATAAAGAAGCTGTTACTTTTATGCAGGATTCTCTAATTACATCCAAACAACCATATATTATTGTTCAAACGACAGATGTTACCCCATTGTTTGCGTATTATTATAATAGAGAGTGGTTTAATGATATTTCTCATTTTAAAAAGCATGGCAAAAACATACATGTTTTTACCATGAACACTTCTAAAAATATTGAAAAAAACACCATAGAATCTGCACAGGAATTATTTTTAGTTCAAACATATCATCAGTTTGGTGACCCTAAAAAAACAGTACAATTATATTTAGATTCTGTTTTTCAGCACAAGAATGTATATAAACAATTTGCAACGGTAAAAATCTCCCATTACTCCCATTAAATTTCACTTTTTCGTATATCCCGAACATCCAATTGCAATCGTCGTTTGTTGCGAAAATAATTTTCTTGCAGGGTAAAGCATATATCAAACCTATTAGTTTGTTCGGATAATTGTTTCCATTTTGTTGCTAAGTTAAACCCAATGCCACGTAAAACTATACTCGGCGAATCGGGATGTGAAATGCATAGTTGCAGGTGTGCTTTGTCTTTTCCTACACCGCGTGTGTGTCCGGAATCTTGTACCCCGCGAAGCATGAAAACGGGTGTCATATTGCCGGGGCCAAAGGGGCCTAAACGTACCAAGTCGTCATAAAAGGAAAAACTTATATCAGTACTGTTCAGTTCTACATCAATATCTATTCGAGGAATTTTTTGTTCCTCTGTAATTGTTTCGGAAACTGCTTGTTCAAATTGTTTTTTGAATTCAGGGAGATTTTTCTTTTCGAGAGACATACCTGCCGCATACATATGTCCGCCAAAGTGGTGAAGGTAATCACTGCACTTTTCGAGTGCAGCATATAAATCGAAATTGCGAACCGAACGAGCAGAACCGGTAATAATATCATTTTCGCCACACAAAATGATTGTGGGTTTATAATGATGTTCAATTACGCGCGAAGCCACAATGCCTATTACTCCCTTATGCCAATTCTCCTTGTAAAGAACTGTTGTGTTAAGCGATTCAGATGAGGAATCTTGCTCAATTATGTCTAAAGCTTCGTGTGTAATAGAAGCGTCAATATTTTTTCGTTCATTGTTGTATGAATCAATGTGTGCACAGAGCTCCATTGCTTTATCGTATGTTTCACTTAGTAGCAGTTCAACAGCTTTTCGAGCAGAAAAAATTCTTCCCGCAGCATTTATACGCGGTCCAATTTTAAAAACCACATCACTTACCGAAAGGCGGATATTTGCTATTTGTGCACTTTGCAACATACTACTAATTCCAATATGTGGCTTTTTTTCAATTTTTAGGAGACCAAAATGCATGAAAATACGATTTTCATCAACAATGGGAACAATATCGGAGGCGATGCTTATTGCTAAAATATCGAGGTATGTGTATAAAAACTCCTTTGGGTTAAGATGCTTTGTCTCAACAATTCCGTGTATTAATTTAAATCCAACACCACAACCGGATAATTCTTTAAACGGATAACTGCAATCTCGCCGTTTTGGGTTTAAAATGGCGTAGGCAGATGGCAATGTTTCTCCCGGTTCGTGATGATCGCAGACAATGACATCAATACCATTGTTCTGTGCTTTTTCTATCGTTTGCTGTGCTTTAATGCCACAATCAAGGGTGATGAGAAGTTGAGTTTCGTGTTCAATTGCATAATCTATTCCCTGCGATGAAATACCATATCCTTCTGTATATCTGTCGGGAATATAGAATTCAATAGAATTGGTAAATTTATTGAGAAACGAAAACATACATGCAACCGCAGTTGTTCCATCTACGTCATAGTCGCCATATATAAGTATATTTTCGTGTGTATCGAGTGCCAAAAGTACTCGTTTAATAGCCTTTCCCATATCTTTCATTAAGAATGGAGAATGTGTTCGATATACCGTCGGGTTAAAAAACACCTCAGTGTCTTCAGCTGTTTTTACTCCTCGCTGGAAGAGAAGCTGTGCTAATGCAGGGTGAATGTTTAGTTGTTTAGAAAAAGGTATAAATGAATCTTCGTCTTTGTTAATGTTCCAATTGTACGCTTTCATTCGGTAAAAATTCTAAAGGCTGTGTTGCTAATAGTTGTTCTACATGTTTTATTTCATTGAATTTACCTACGTCGAGCCAAAAATCTTCGGTATGATTGAATGCTTTAATGCTATTTTCTTTTGCCAAACGTAAGTAAATGTCCATAATAGAAAAGGAGCCGGTTTCATATATTAAATTAAAAAAATCGGGATTAATTATTTGTATCCCGCTAAATGCTCTGGCAATATATTCTTTACACGAACGAATAATTTTTTGCTCGTGAGTTTCTCTGTTTTCCCAGGCACAGAGTTCCAAATTCTCGTCAAATAGTAAATATCGAGAGGTTTCTCTGTCTTTTACTGCTAAAGTAATTAGTGCGTCTTCTTTTACATGATAATCATAGAGTTCTTGTAAATTAATTGTGCTGATAATGTCTACATTATAGACGATAAACGGGGAATTATCTGAAAAATATTTTTGTGCAAACAGAAGTCCACCGCCTGTGTTGAGTAATTGTTCCGATTCATCTGAAATGTGTATGGGAATACCAAAATTATTGTGTGATACGAAATCTATAATTTGCTCGGAAAAGTGGTGAACATTAATCACAATTTCAGTTATACCATAGTGTTTAAGTTTGTAAATTGCATATTCCAGAAGAGTAATGCCATTAAATTTTACGAGAGCTTTCGGTTTTGAATCTGTTATTGGTTTTAAACGGGAGCCTAATCCGGCCGCAAAAATCATGGCTTTCATCAGAGAATCATTTTAGAGTATAAAAAAAATATTGCATTGTGTTAGCAGTGCAATATAATTAAATTGTATGAAATAATCACCGTACATACGGGAATTAATTATTTAATTTGACGAGCTTTTTCTAATGAAATTCGTTTACCTTGGTAATATGGTACAACAAAACAATCTGTAATTCCTTTGCTAACAAGAGCTTTTCTGTATGTACTTGCTTCGTTTACTGTTTTAAATGAACCAACAGTATATTTTGTCCATACACCCGCTTTTTCTTCAAAAATGGTTTCATTAAGTCCATATTTACGTTGTAATTTAGCTATTTCATTTTTTGGGTCTTTTTGAATAGCGAGTATTTGTATACGATATACCAATCCGCTTTCTACCGAAACATTTTGTATAGATGACTGTTGTTTGAGTGCATCCGATTCTTCAACTACCGGCACGTCTTCTGTTTCCTCTACTGCTTCTTCAATAATAGGTGAAATTTCTTCAGCAGGGGCAACCTCTTCAACCACTGGGAGTGGTTGAGTTTCAACAATAGGTGTTTCAACAATAGGAACGGTATCAATTTCTTCGCTAATAGTAACTTCTACAGTTTCCGGTAATACTTCTGCCTCCTCTGTATCAACTTCTTCAACAACAACTTCTTCTTCCACAATTTCTATTTCAGCAGCCTCTTCTTCCACCACTTCTTGAACGGGAGCTTGTGTCATATTTGGAACCACGGTAACATTTTTTCTGCCAAACGTGTATGTTAATCCAAATGCAGAATAGCCGTACATGTCTTGGAATATACCATCCGAGCCGCTTATGGTTGCATCTAGTTTGTCGGTGTTTACAATACGCAATGAGATATCAATATTTGCTGAAAATTTTTCGGTAAACCGATAATTAAATCCAAACCCGATGGGAGCGACTGTTTCAATTGTTGGGCTTGTTTTGGTATCACCATCGTAACCGTATGATGCATTCACCTGATTGGTTCGTAAATCTTTTTGTTCGGTTCTAAAGTGTACAAAACCTAAACCTGCGTATGTGTAAAATGAAAGCGGATTTTCTGCACCGAGAACAAGTTTTGCAACCGTACTGTATTCAAGTAGTGTGGCATCGAAATATAAATTTGCGGGAACGTCCGACGAGTACTCTCGTTTTGTACCCGATAATGTTCCATACAGAACATTTCCGCGAAGATGGAAATACTGATTTAATTCTTTATCTAGAGAGAGTCCGGCTGCCCATTTTCGTTCGTTATTGTATTCTTTTGCCGGCCAAAATTCATAGATACGTACATCACCATAAAATAAATTGGAACCGCCATGGAGGGTTATTGCCCATCCGTTATGTTCTGATTGTGCTTCCACAGGATACGAGGTTGATTCTTGATATGTTTGCGTTGGGGCTTCTTGAGCCGGTGTTTCTGTTTCATCTTCGTATGTTTTTTGAACGGAGACTTCTTCAACTTCTGTTGTTTCAATTGGGGGGAGTTGCTCTGCTTCTGAAGTAGCTGCCTCTTGAGTTTCCTCCGGTGCTGTTTCTGTTTCAACAGCTTCTTCTTCAGTCTCGACTATTGGAGGCAAAGCCGGTGCTTCTAAGGTATTGTTATCCTGAACTTCTTGAGTTTCTGATTCAGACTCTGTTGTGGTTTGCGTTTCTTCAATGTCCGGTAGCACAGTTTCTGCTTCTTCCGAATCTGTAGGTGTTGTTTCTTCAGTTACATCGGATTCAAAAATCATGTCGGGAGGGGGTAGTAAATCTTCTTGTGCAAAAGAAAAAAGAGAAGAAAAGCATATAATTGTGAGTATGCTTGCAATTTGGGTAAATGTATTCATATGTATGAGTTTTATTTGATGTAATTTTTGTACTGTAAATATATATATTTTTTGTATAGGTTATATACGAATAACTTACAAGCTATACGATTTTTTTTGTAAAAGGTTATATTTTGAGTTTCAATTGTTTTGATACTGCAAAAGATAATCGATGATATGTGCTGTACCCTTTTTCTAATATAGTTTCTCTATGATGTTGTGTTGGGTATCCTTTGTTTGATTCCCAATTGTAAATTGGAAATTCTTGATGAATTTTTTTCATGTAATCGTCACGATATGTTTTTGCAAGTATTGACGCTGCTGCAATAGATAAATACAATCCGTCGCCTTTCACAATGCAGGTGTGAGGAATTGTTTTATAGGGGTTGAATTTGTTGCCGTCAACAATAATGTGTTCGGGCGTAACAGTTAATGTGTCAAGTGCCCGATGCATTGCCAAAAACGAAGCTTGCAAAATGTTTATAGAATCAATAGTTGTGTTGTCCACAATGCCAATAGCCCAAGAGAGCGCTTCTTGTTCTATTATCGGGCGAAGTTTGTGCCGAGCACGCTCACTTAACTTTTTTGAATCACTCAATTCAGCATGGCAGTAGTTGGGAGGGAAAATCACGGCTGCTGCAAAAACAGGTCCGGCAAGACACCCTCTTCCGGCTTCGTCGCAACCGGCTTCAATGCAATCGTTTGTGTGGAAAGACTCTAACATTATTTTTTATTAATCAATACGGAATGTATTTCTGCAAAAAACAGTACCCATTTATCACCACACACACCTATCCCCATGTGGGTAAATTGCGGAGTCATTATTTTTGCACAGTTTTGACTAAAGCGTGTTATCATCCATGTTTCCACCAAATTATACACTAAACTGTCTAATTCGGAAGGTCCAGAAATGGAACCTAAAGCGTGTCCGTGACCTAAAACTTCACCAATTTTTGATGCTTTCATATAGTGTGTTCCTTCATCTGTTTCAAAGGTTTCTCCTTTTAAAACAGTGCTGTTAACACGATTCCATGGGTTTTCATTCGTTTTTGGGTTAATATGTTTTGTGTAATTGTATTCAAACATGCTTACTGCATGCTGCTGTGCTATTCGATGCAAAATGGTATCCCATTCCACTGAAAAAACGGGTTTCATATATACTACATTCCCGGTATCGCATTCGCATCCTTCATCACGCCATTTGTTTATGGCTTCGAGAGCATATTTGCGAATAAGTGATTGTTCATACGATGATGGTATTATATTAAACTCATTGCGCAATTGTTTTTCTTTTTTAGATAAATTCGGACTTGTAGGCATAATTTCTCGTGCCATGGATAGATATTGAAAAGTGTTGCGTAAATGAATTGAATCTCGCCATGTTCGAACGCTGTCTGATGATTTTCGAAATTCTTGTATTGAGTTATTTATTATACCAAGCCATAGTTTTTCGACCTGAGATTCGAATTCTCGATCGTCTCCATATAATTCGAGTCCTTCTTTAGAAAAATTAAAAAAATAATCTTTATTCTTGTCACCTTTTGCAGTGTCTATGCTCAATAAAATGGCATCTTTAAAACCACTGTTGATAGCATAATTGTTCCCATATTTGGGTTTATAATTATGAACCAACCAAAATAAATCGCGAAACATCCAATTTTCTGCTAATAGCAAAGCTCCTTTGGTGAGGGCAGTATAATTTTCGTGAGAACTGTTAATATCTTCCGGTGACTTTTCGTATAGTCTCGATATTTGTCGCATGCATTGTTCGTAATTTCCCACATGGGCGTATATTTTTGCTAAATCAAGTGCTCCGGTGTTTTTGCCAAATGCACGAGAAAGACGTTGTAAATAGAGAATCGATTTGTCTTGATTTGTTTCCTTTATTTGATTGACATAGTATTCGGTGTATTCGTAAATAAGTTGTAATTGCTCTTTGTGTTCTTCAAATATTTCTTCGTCAGTGTCTTTTATTCGCAAAATGTTTAATGTGCGTAAACATTCCATAAGCGGGTCTTTTGTGAAATCGGTATAGCGTTGCGGTAATTGTGCCATTTCGAAATACGAAAGAGCTTTTAGGTAATATGCTTCAAGTGCATATTCGTTTTTGCTGATAATTTTGTCGCTTTTTTCAACGCATTTTACAAATTCCCTTTTGTCGTAAAGTTTATATAATTTTTCAATCGAACGTGATTGTGAGAATACGGAAAGTTGGCAGCACAGAATGAAAAATACGAAAATAATTTTTTTCATGTTATTTCAATAAATATATATTATACATTCAAACAAAGATACATATTACCGTGAATTTACCAATTATTTTCATCCTCCTGATTTTTCAATATGCCGTTTTTTATTATAGTTTGTATAATTGAAAACCTGAGTTTGATATATTTTTTTAGGTTCAGAACGCTGTTTATATCAACCGAGGACAAAGGACGAGCTCAGCGGAGCTAATCTGAACTCGAAAAATTACGTCGAACTCAGGTTGAAAGGTGTATTTATTATTTATATCATGCTGATGTTTTGGTGGTAAATAAGTATTTTTGTGTAATTCAATTTTAAACATGAATATATGTCAATAATTCAAGCGGAACATATTTCAAAGTATTTTACCGACACGGTTGCACTCGATGATGTTTCTTTGGAAATTCCCGAAGGAAAAATCTTTGGTTTATTGGGTCCCAATGGTGCAGGAAAAACGACTTTTATTCGTATTCTTAATCAGATTTTATCGCCAGATTCGGGGACAATTCGTATTCGGGAAAAATCTTTGCATGAAGATGATATCTATCGGATAGGCTATTTGCCGGAGGAACGAGGCTTGTATAAAAAAATGCGTGTTGGTGAACAAGCGGTTTATTTTGCTTCGTTAAAAGGAATGCATCCTTCAGTGGCAAAAAAAGAGCTAAAAATTTGGTTCGAACGAATGAATATCAGCGATTGGTGGGATAAACGTGTTGAGGAATTGTCGAAAGGAATGCAGCAAAAAATCCAGTTTATTATTACGGTTTTGCACGAACCCGAAATTCTTATTTTGGATGAACCGTTTACTGGATTTGACCCAATAAATACCGAAATGATTAAGCAAGAAATTCTTAATCTTCAACAAAAAGGTGCCAGCATAATTCTTTCTACACATAATATGAATTCGGTTGAAGAATTATGTGATTCTATCGCATTATTTAATCATGGAAAAAAAGTGTTGGAAGGTGCCGTGCACGATATTAAACAATCTTTTAGTGCAAATCAATTTGTATTCTCTTTTGAAGGATATTTTGATAAACTTTCTGCTTCGCTTTCGAGTTCGTATAAAATTGTATCACATACTCAAATAGGAAAACAAACCGATGTGTGTGTTGAACTTACAGAAGATGTTGCGTCAAATTCGATTTTGTCACATTTTGCACAAATGGGTACAATTATCGGATATAAAAAAGTGCTTCCAAGTATGCATGATGTGTTTTTACAAACGGTTTCTCAAAATTCTTCTCAAAATTAATAGTGTATGAACAAAATAGCTCTCATTTTTAAACGAGAATTTATAACGCGAATTAGGAATAAAGCGTTTATTATTATGACTTTTTTAGGACCATTATTGTTAGCGGGGATATTTATTATTCCTATGTGGTTAGAAAAAATGCAGAAGGAGGAAATCAAAAAAGTGGCAGTAATAGATGAAACTCATTTGTTGGCATCAACGATTAAGGACTATCAATCTTATAGATTTACGCATCTTCCGGACAAAACGGTAGAGGAGGTTCGCGAAAATATTGAAGAGTTGGGATTTGATGCGGTTTTGTTTATTCCGCGAAATATTTATAAATCTAATTGGGCGGTTATTTATTCGAATGCATGGGTCGATGATGCTTTAAAAGCCTATGTTTCGTATGTCTTACGTCGCGATTTGGAATATATGGCTCTCATGAAAGAGAATGTGGATGCCGATATTATTAAACGAGTGTCGACTCCCGTTTTTGTGGGGGTACAAAAATGGTCGAAAGATGGAACGTACATTGATGAAGAATCTGCCTTGGTAAAAAAATCGGCTATTGCATTTGGAGTAGCGTTTTTACTATATTTTTTTATTTTTATTTATGGCGTGTTAGTTCTGCGTGGCGTTATCGAAGAAAAGGTTAATAGGGTTGTGGAAATTGTTGTTTCTTCGGTGAAACCATTTCAATTGATGGTGAGTAAAATTTTGGGAATCGGTACTGTCGGACTTATTCAGTTTATTGTGTGGACAGTTCTTACTATTGGTATTGTGTATACTGCCCAAGTTACACTTTTTTCCGATTTGTACGACCCAACTCCCTTGCCCGAAATGGGGCAGGTAATAGATGTAGGAGACACTAATAGTAATGTCGCTGCAAATATTACAGATATTGATTATGCCGTTGATTTATTTGGGTCATTACAAGGAATAAATTGGACGGTAATGATTAGCTCTTTTGTATTGTTTTTTATTTTTGGCTATATTTTGTATGCTAGCATTTTTGCGGGTATAGGGGCTATTATTGATCAGGAAACCGATACGCAGCAGTTTGTTTTGCCGGTTTCATTACCCTTGGTGCTTTCTATTTTATTGCTGCAGGTAATTATTTCCAATCCCGACGGTCAATTGGCTTTTTGGATGTCTCTGTTTCCATTAACGTCTCCAATTATTATGTTGGCTCGCTTGCCTTTTGGCATACCTTACTGGCAAGTTGTTCTGTCGTGTACAATATTGATTCTGTCGTGTTGGGGAAGTATTTATGTGTCTTCCAAAATGTATCGTGCCGGCATCCTTCATTATGGAAAAAAAATGTCGATATCTTCAATTGTTGCTTTATTTAAACGCTCGTGATATGAAGAGGTTTGTGTTTTTTGTCTGTTGTTTATGTTATAGTGTTTTTAGCTTTGCTCAAGGCATTACCGGTGGTGTTTTGGCCGGTGCGACTACAAGTCAAATAAATGGTGACGGATATGGTGGTTTTTATAATATTGGACTAACTGCCGGAGGATATGTTGAATATGCTATATCTCATAATCTACAATTTCGTACAGAATTACGCTTTACACAAAAAGGTGCCGGTAATACGAACGGAGATTATCGTATGGAAGTGGGGTATGTTGAGCTTCCATTTGTGTGTTCGTACCAAATAGATGACAAAATTGCATTTTACACCGGTATTGGTGCCGGTTTTCGAATATATGAGTATATCGAATCGCGTGGGTTGAAGGTTGAAACAAATAATTTTGGAACAGCCGAAATTCCCTGGTTTCTTGGTGGTGAATATCATGTAAATCAACAATGGTATGTCGATTTGAGAAGTGCTTTTTCATTATTACCTATCGACGGTAAATATCATCATTGGTGTTTGTATGCAGGTATACATTATTATTTAGATTTGAATTAATTAGTATGAAAATAATTTTCGCAATTACCGGAGCAAGTGGTTCTATTTATGCAAAAATATTGTTGGAAAAGTTGCATCAGTATCGAAATCAATTATCTGAAGTTGCGGTAATTTTTTCGCAAAATGCTGAATTAATTTGGAAACATGAATTAGGTGAGGAGCCGAATTTGTTTGGTTTTATGGAATATGCAAATTCTGATTTTATGGCTCCCTGTGCTTCGGGGTCTGCCGGATATGATGCTATGATAGTATGCCCCTGTAGTATGGGAACTCTTGGTAGAATTGCTCATGGCGTGTCCGATAATTTATTGTTACGTGCTGCCGATGTGCAACTTAAAGAACGAAAAAAACTTATTGTGGTGACCCGCGAAACGCCGTATAATTTGATTCATATAGAAAATATGAAGTTATTTCATATGGCAGGTGGTATTGTGTGTCCGGCAAATCCTTCTTTTTATTCCTGCCCGCAGTCGCTTGATGAAGCCTGTGAAACGGTTGTCTACCGGGTGCTTTCATTGTTGGGGATTCAGCACTATGGGTATAAATGGGGCGAAAAAAAGTAGGTTTAGCTTTTATTATATTAGGTAATTACCGAAAAAAAATTATTTTTGTAGGCATAATTTATTTTTTTTATTAATAATCATATTTTTTTATATGCTAAAACCTGATGAGTGCACGTCGCTTGATGAAGTGCGAAAACAAATAGATGAAATTGATGAGCAAATAATGGCTTTGTTTGGTACACGGTTTCAATTTGTGCAGGAAGTCACAAAATATAAAAAACCGGATGCTGAAAGTATTATTGCTCATGAACGACGTGCGAAGGTTTTGAATCGAATTCGTCAATTAGCTGAGGATAATCATTTGAATCCTGACGAATTTGAGAAAATGTATGAAAATTTGATAGAACATTTTATTCAAGAAGAAATTAAATTAGTAAATAAATAACACATTAATACAATGTTTAGAAAAGAGCTTAAAGTACTTGATTGTACAATTCGCGATGGCGGATTAATGAACAAATGGCAGTTTGATAAAAAACTCGTAAAAGATGTATATCAAGCATGCGTTGCTGCCGGAGTAGATTACATGGAAATAGGATATATCAGTAGCGAAGATCAATTTTCGCGTGATGAATTTGGTCCTTGGAAGTTTTGTGCAGAAAAAGATGTACGCGAAGTTGTGGGCGAAAATAAAACGAACACAAAACTTTCGGTAATGGCTGATATTGGTCGTATTAAATACGAAGATATTCGTCCCAAAAAAGAAAGTGTGATTGATATGTTTCGTGTTGCCTGTTACGATTATCAAATAGATAAGGCAATAGATATGGCTCACCATGTTATGGACAAAGGTTATGAAGCTACAATAAATCTTATGGCAGTCTCTACGGTGGCCGAACGAAAACTCGATGAGGTCTTGAAGGATGTTTCAAAATCGCGAGTGAAAATATTTTATTTGGTTGACAGTTTTGGTTCAATGTATAGCGAAGATATTCAGCATTTAATGAATAAATATCAAAAAGCATTACCGGGTGTGACTATCGGTTTTCATGGGCACAATAATTTACAATTAGCCTTTGCAAATACCATTGAATGTATTATTCAAGGAGCAAATATGTTAGATGCTACAATGTTGGGCATCGGACGAGGTGCCGGTAATTGCACATTAGAATTGTTATTATCTTTTTTGAAAAATCCAAAATATAAACTTCGTCCGGTTTTATCGGCAATTGAAACGCATTTGCGCCCTCTTCAAAAACAAATAGATTGGGGGTATTTTATGCCGTATGTGGTTGGTGGCACAATGAATGAGCACCCCCGTGCTGCGTTAAAATGGATGGATTCGGAGCGAAAAGATGAATATGTCGCATTTTTCGATCAGGTTCTGGAATCGCGGCAGGTTCTGGAGTAAATGTAAAGTTTCACCACGTTGTTAATGGAAAAACTTCCCCCTTCCTTTGCGAAGTGGAGCGTAGCGGAACGAAGCAAAGGAAGGGGGAAGTATCACTATAAATGATAACTTGCTT
>JAQICB010000075.1 GCA_027858745.1 Bacteroidales bacterium | reverse complement strand
AAACAGCAATCTTCAGCTCAAAAATAATTTAAAATAAGCCGTTATTATTTCATTATTTTTGATTGAACCTCACTATTTATAAGCGTTCTGAACCTAAAAAATTATATCGAACTCAGGTTTTTAGAAAAACACCTTCAACACCAAAATATATTTCTTCTGCCATAGATTTTATATAATCACCAACACGTTCTAATTGTGTCAAAATTAATAATAAATTAATTAGTTGTTTTTTAGAAATTTCTGAATTATCAATTATATCAGTAATTATTTTTTTAGCATGTTTATTAATTTTATTTACTTCTTTATCGCGATTAAATACATCTTTTAATTTTAAAGTAGAATTTTCTATGTATGATTCTTTAGCAGTTTTAAACATAAATTTAATATGAAATAACATATCAGGTAATTCTATTTGTGTAATAAAATTATCAGGTAAGGTATTTTCATATTTTTTAATAAACCGTGCATTTTTTACTGTTATATCACTTATTCGTTTTAAAGCCGGCACCATGTTGTTTATAATCATAATATTACGAAGATCATCGGCTACCGGATTACAAATAATTAAGAATTTTTCACAATTTTTATTTATTTTGTATTCATATTTATCTACTTTAAATTCATTACGAATTATGTTGCGAATTTTATTAATATCAGAATTTATGAAAATTGTGAAACTCTCATCTAATTGATTTTCAACTAAATCTAACATTTTAATAAATTGATCACGTATTTCGTTATATTTTACATCTATTATTCTCATAATTATGGTTTTATCCGAATCGACCGGTTATATATTTTTTAGTTTGTTCATGAATTGGATTCATAAAAAGTTCATCTGTTTTTCCATATTCAATTAGGTCTCCTATATAAAAAAATGCTGTATTATCGCTTACTCGTGTTGCTTGTTGCATATTATGGGTAACAATGATTATAGTATATTGTTTTTTCAGTTCAAAAATTAATTCTTCAATTTTTGCCGATGAAATAGGGTCTAAAGCTGATGTAGGTTCGTCCATCAATAAAATTGTTGGTTGTACAGCAAGAGCTCGAGCAATACATAATCGTTGTTGTTGACCACCCGACAATGATAAACCCCCTGCTTTAAGATTATCTTTTACTTCGTCCCAAAGAGCTGCTTGTTTTAGTGAAGATTCAACAGCTTCGTCTAATACAGTTTTATTTTTAATTCCTTGAATTTTAAGACCATACGCAACATTATCATAAATGCTTTTTGGAAATGGATTAGGTTTTTGAAAAACCATACCAATATCTTTGCGTAATTCTTCTACTTCTACCGAATCATCATAAATATTTTTACCATTTACTACTATTGTTCCTGAAAAATGAAATTCCGGTATATAGTCGTTCATTCTGTTTATCAGTCGTAAATATGTCGATTTACCACATCCGGAGGGTCCTATTAATGCAGTAACTGTTTTTTCTTTAATATCAAGATTTACGTTTTTAAGTACATGTTTATCATCGTAATATACATTGATACTTTCACTTTGAATGATTGTTCTTTGTTCTTTTTTTTCTTTCATCGTTATCTAAATTACCATTGATTTTTTTTCTGCCATTTATTTCGTAAATATATTGCTATACCGTTCATTAAAAAAGTTATACATAAAAGTACAATAATTGCTGCTGCAGCATTAATTAAAAATTCATGTTGTGGTCGAGATGTCCACTCGAATATTTGCATTGGCAAAACAGTAAATTCATCCATAGGTGATGATGGAATAAATGGAACATATGCCAATGCTCCAATTACAATAAGAGGTGCAGTTTCTCCTACTGCCCGTGATAAAGCTAAAATTGTTCCGGTTAATACACCACCCATAGATGATGGAAGAATTTGTAACCATATAGTTTGCCATTTAGAAGCTCCTAGAGCAAATGAAGCGTCACGTAATGATTGTGGCACTGCTTTTAATGCTTCGCGCGTAGAAACGATTATAATTGGCAAAATAAGCAATGCTAATGTGAGTGATCCGGTTAGAATACTCGAACCAAATCCGAACATTCTTCCAAATATTTCTAAACCGAGTAATCCATAAATAATTGAAGGAACACCTGCTAAATTTGCTATGTTTACTTCAAGCATATATGTTATTTTATTTTTTTTCGCATATTCTTCAAAATATATTCCCGATGCTATTCCTATCGGAACCGAAATTATAAGTGTTAATGCTAATATCCAGACAGAACCTACCCAGGCAGGAAAAATTCCAGATTTTTCAGCTTTTCGTGACGTATAGCTGGTTAAAAAGTCATAATCTATTCTATTCCATCCTTCATAAACAATGTCGGTAATGAAATATAATAAAATAATAAGACCAAAGAAAGTAGCCGTATAGCCTATTATTTCGAATACTTTATCATATATTTTATTTCGTACGCTTCGTTTCATAATCTTTTAAATATATTTTTCTTGGTATTTTTTTCGTAAATAAAAACTGATTGAATTAAGCAGAAATGTTATTGCAAAAAGCATAATTCCTGCTGCATAAATAGTTTTATATTCGAGTGATCCATGTTGTATATCTCCTAAACTAACTTGAACAATATATGCAGTAAGTGTTTGTATCGGAACAGTAGGATCCATAGTAAATCGTGGTTGTTGACCAGCTGCAATTGCGACAATCATAGTTTCACCAATAGCACGAGCAATTGCCAATATTATAGAAACAATAATACCCGAAAATGCTGCAGGAATAACAACTTTAAATGCAGTTTGAAATTTATTTGCTCCCATTGCGTATGATGCTTCTCGTAAAGATTTTGGAACTGCATACATTGCATCTTCACTCAGTGAAGACACCATTGGAATTATCATTATACCCATTACAATTCCGGCAGAAAGAGCATTAAATCCAGATAATCCCGGAATTATTGTTTGGAGAATAGGGGTCACTGTCATAAGAGCAAAGAAACCATATACGACAGTAGGTATTGCTGCTAATATTTCAAGAATAGGTTTTATGCTTCGTCTGAATTTAGGTGATGCATATTCACTGAGAAATACTGCAATTATAATACCGAGCGGAACAGCAACCAATAATGCAATTAATGTTACCGTTAATGTTCCGGTAATTAAAGGTAAAATACCAAAATGTTTATTGGTAAATAGGGGAGTCCATTGAGTGTCGGTGAGAAAATCTATTAATGAAACCTCTCTAAAGAATGGAATAGATTCCGAAAGTAAAACATATAATATACCCATAGTTGTTCCTATAGACACAAACGCACTGAATTTCAGTATTAGTTCAATCATCTTCTCTCGGAATCTTTTTCTCATCGTACCGTATGTATTATAATTTGTGTGTTTCTAAAAATGAAATGAATTTTTTGTATTCTGTATCATATTTTTCTGTTGGTAAAGCTACGTACCCAACATCTTTAGTTAGGCTACCTGCGTTTTTAATGTAGAATTTAACAAATTTTTGTACTTCTTCCCGTTCGCATGATTTTTGATTTACATAGATAAAAATTGGTCTCGAAAGAGGATCATACGAATTGTTTGAGACTGTTTCTGCTGTTGGTTTAACAGGACCATTTCCATTATCAACCGCAACTAATTTGAGTTTTTTACTATTTTCTTCAAAATACGCTAAACCAAAGAATCCAAGGCTATATTTATCTGTTGCAACACCTTGTACAAGAACATTATCATCTTCACTTGCGGTAAAATCACCTCGGCTGCTTCCACTTTTACCAACAATTGCTTCGGTAAAGTAATCGTATGTTCCCGAAGCTATACCGGGTCCGAATAAGTGAATTTCTTCATTAGGCCATTCTGGACGTATTTGATTCCAGTGAGTTATTTTATTTTGTGCACTCGGTTCCCATATTTTTTTAAGCTCTTCAACGGTAATGCTTTCTGCCCACGTATTTTCAGGGTTTATTACAACTGCAAGACCATCATAAGCTATTGTAATAGAATGATAATGAATAGCATGCTCTTCACACGTTTCTTTTTCTATATCTTTTATTGGTCGTGATGCATTACTAATATCCGTTTCGTTACGAGCAAATTTTTTGAATCCGCCACCAGTTCCCGATACACCTATAGTAACGCGAATGTCCGGCTCTATTTCTCTAAATTCTTCTGCCACAGCTTCAGTTATTGGATATACGGTACTTGATCCGTCGATTTTTATGTCGCCGCTCATATTGTTTCCTTGTTCGTTGTTTTTTTGTGATGAACCACCACAACTCATAAGTAGTCCTATGATACTTATTGAGATTAGAATGTTAATTGCTTTCATATGTATGATTTTAATATTTATTATATTCACAAATGTAGATTCTCTGCTTAATCTGTGTATTAGTTTATTGTTATCTCTATATTAAGAAAACAGTGCTAATGTTAAATAAATATTAAATCTATACTTAAAGTGTTGATATTAAGTATTTTACAGGTATATTAATTCTGATAAAGTATCCGGATTAAGAAATTGTTTTGCGACGGCATGAATATTTTCGGGAGTAATAGCTGTAATTTTTTCAGTAATTTCGTCAAATGTATCTATATGATTGTAGATGCTATACGATTTTGCGTGCGAAATCATAAGAGAAACATGATTATCAAATGAGAGAGCTATTTGACCAATTAATTGTTGTTTGTACATATGTAATAAATCTGACGAAATGCCATGATAAATAATATCTTGGAAATGGTCGAAGATTAATTTTTTACCAAGATTAATTTTTGATTTATCGGTTCCGAAATAAATAAAGAAAACCCCTGTGTCGGAATAGGGTGTATAATTTGTTTCAATATTATATGCTATGCCATTTTGTTCACGCAAAAGTAAATTAAGTTGCGAATTAAAACTTGTACCACCCAGAAGATTATTTAGAAGTGACATAGTATTTTTTAAATCACTATGTAGGTGAGGAGCGACAGATCCTATAATTGTATGTGCTTGGAATGTTTGTTTTGAAATTGATTTTGAAAAAATGCTGTGTGTATTACATGGAGTTCGTTCAAATTTTTGAATGAGTGATTTTTTTTCTTCTGAAAAATAAGTATTAAGAAGAGAGATTATTGTTGTTGTTTTTGCACCACCAACATATGAAATTATTGTATTATCTGTTGTGTAGTTTTGATTATAAACGCTATGCAATGTTTTTTGACTCAGATTTGAGACAGTTTCTTCTTCTCCCAAAATATTTCGAGATAGTTCGTGTGTTGCAAAAAGATGTTCTTCGAATTCATCAAAAATATTTTCTTGGTGATTATCGAGGTATGATTGAATTTCATCAAGTACAACATTTTTTTCTTTTTCAACTTCTATTTCAGGAAATGTTGATGTGTAAAAAATGTCACTTAAAATATTTATTGCCCGCTCTATATAATCATTGTGTATAGATATATAGATACAGGTTTCTTCTTTAGAGGTGAAAGCATTTATTTCTCCACCTACCGATTCGATTTCGTTTAGAATTTCTAAATAGTTTCTGGTGCTTGTGCCTTTAAACAGCATGTGTTCTATTAAATGCATTGCTCCGCTGCTTTTAAAACTTTCGTCTCGTGAACCCGAATTGATATAGACACAAATATGCGAAACGTGTGATTGAATTTTATGCATTACCACGTTCATATTATTTTTTAATGTTAGTATTGAGTTTTGTGTATTCATATGCACTAAATGTTCCACGTGGAACTTTTGAGTTTTTGTTCCACGTGGAACATTTATTTTTTTTATCTTCCCATGTAAATTAATAATACCGAAATATCAGCCGGCGAAACACCACTTATTCGAGATGCTTGTCCGATTGTTTCGGGTTGAATTTTTTCTAATTTTTGACGAGCTTCAGTTGAGAGGCTCGGAAGTTTAGAGTAGGGGATTTTGTTTTTTATAACTATATAATCAAGCCGAGTTATTTTATCTGCTATTTGTTTTTCTTTTTCAATATAGCCGGCATACTTGATGTTTATATCAACAATTTCTTTTATGATTTTTTCTTCTGTTTTGCTGGAAGAAAAAAGTTCGCTTGGAATTTCGAAGTCATTGATTGATATTCCCGGGCGAGAAATAAGACTTGAAATTTTTACCGTTTGTTTAAGAGGGGAGCTGTTATGTTTTTCTAAAATCGGCATAGCATCCTGAGGTGTTATGCCCGTTTTGGTAACATAGTTTGATACTTTTTCAACCCTGTTGTATTTATCCTCAAATATATTTTTTCTGTAGTCATCTACTAAGCCAATTTTAATTCCTTTCGGAGTAAGTCTTAAATCCCCATTATCTTGCCGTAATAAAATTCTATATTCTGCCCGTGATGTAAACATTCGGTATGGTTCGTTTACCCCTTTTGTAATTAGGTCGTCTATGAGTACTCCGATGTATGCTTCGTTTCTTTTGAGAACAAATGCTTCTTTATTGTTTATTTTATTGTGTGCATTTATTCCTGCAATTAATCCTTGAGCTCCGGCTTCTTCATATCCGGTTGTCCCATTTATTTGTCCTGCAAAAAACAGATTAGAAATATATTTTGTTTCCAAGGTGTTTTGTAATTGTCTCGGGTCAAAAAAATCATATTCTATTGCATAGCCCGGTCGGTATATTTTGCATTGTTCAAGTCCGGGAATTTCTTTCATTGCTTTGTATTGAATATCTGCCGGGAGTGAAGATGAAAATCCGTTCAAATAATATTCGCGCGTATTTAAACCTTCCGGTTCTAAAAATAATTGATGTTTATCTTTGTCTGCAAAGGTTTGTAGTTTCGTTTCAATACTTGGACAGTAGCGCGGTCCAATACTTTTAATTGTTCCGTTATAGAGTGGTGAATCTTCGAGCCCTGAATTTAATATTTCATGGACAATTGGATTTGTATAGGTGGTCCAACAACTTAATTGTTTGAGACCACCGTGAGTGTTTGGTAAATATGAAAATGTTCGAATATCTTCATCTCCGGCTTGTTCGGTGCATTTCGAAAAATCTATTGTTTTCCCATCTATTCGTGCCGGAGTTCCGGTTTTCATTCGTTCTACCGTAAAGCCAAAAGATTTTAATTGATCGGATAAATTGTAAGATGATGGTTCGCCAACCCGACCACCTTTTATTTGGGTTTTCCCGATATGCATTAAACCATTTAAAAATGTGCCGTTTGTAAGTATAACTGTTTGTGAATCAATGGTTATGCCGAGTTGGGTCTTCACCCCTCTAATTTCATTTTTATCAGTAACTATTTCTGTGACAATGTCTTGCCAGATATCCAAATTTTTGGTATTTTCTATTAGTCCTCGCCATTTTTTATGGAAAAGCATTCTATCAGATTGTACTCTCGGACTCCACATTGCAGGTCCCTTCGATTTGTTGAGCATCCTAAATTGTATTGATGAGGCATCGGATATAATACCTAACATTCCACCAATAGCGTCGATTTCTCTTACAATCTGACCTTTAGCAATGCCACCTATAGCTGGATTACAAGACATTTCCGCTATTTTATTCATATCCATCGTAATAAGTAGTGTTTTTGAGCCCAATCGTGCTGATGCAGATGCTGCTTCACATCCTGCGTGTCCTGCACCCACTACTATAACATCATATTTTTGTAACATGTCTTTAAATTAATTGTAAATACTCATTTTCTTTTCTTTGCATTTCTTCTTTTTCTGTTTGAGTTTTATCGTGATATCCTACCAGATGGAGGGTTCCATGAATAATTATTCGCTGTAATTCGTTGTGCAAAGTAACGGAATTTTTTTTGGCATTTTCAATAATTCTATCCAGACTTATATACATGTCCGACGAGATTTCTGTTTCGGAGTAGTCAAAGGTAATAATGTCGGTATAAAAATCGTGTTGTAAATATTCGGTATTTATGGAGAGGAGGTAATCGTCTGAGCAAAGAATAATGTTGATATAATCAATATTTTTTTTCGATTCTTGTGCAATGATTTTATCTATTGTGTTGAGAGATGTATTTTTGTCAAATTTTTTTGGGAATTGAGCATCTTCTTCAAAGAAATATATATTCATATGTGTGTATTAATATAACAGATGTCATACTAAAATTAATTAATGTAAAACTTTAAACTAACTTCGTTACCTGCATCATTATAAATCACTTCGTCAGCTAAGCAATTCATAAGAAAAAGTCCTCTACCCGTTTCTTTTTCTATGTTTTCAGGTAATGTAGGATCGGGAATAGAATAGTAATCAAAACCTGTTCCCATATCTCCAATGCTAAATGTTATATATTTTTCATTTACAGCATATTCAATATACACATTTTTTTGAGGATCTAAATCATTACCGTGTATAATAGAATTTTTAACTGCTTCGGTTACACCGACTAAAATGTTTGCATAAATATCAGAAGATATATTAACCTTATCAGAAATTGAATCAATAAGTTTTTCAATTTCTGTAATGTTTTCTATTTGTGATGGTATTTCTATCTTCATAGTACTCAATATTATATCAGAATTCAAAAATAATTAATTCTGATTGATTTGTAATAAATAATGACTATATATTTTCTTATAGTACGTTCTGAGTTGTAAATTTGTTTGTTCTAAGATGTCTATAAATTCTGATTCGTTCTTTTTTTCTGTATTTAAATTCTCTTTTTGTGTCTCAGAATATGAGTTTTCAGCTTCTTTCCCCTCTCGCTTATCATCTTTATCTCTTTCGTTTTCAGCTTTTTGGGATTCGAGTAAGCGGGTGAGTATTTGTTCTTGACGAAATAATGTTTGTTGTGAAATTTGTTGATTCACTATATCTCGTTCTACCTGCTCCATTATTTTTTGTATATCTTGCAATTGTTTTGTTCCTTCGGGACTGATATTGCCGTTTTTTATCAGATCATTCATCATTTTTTTCATCATCTCTTGTTGCGAAAGCATTTCGCTCAGCTGTTTTGCACCTTGTCCTTGCTTTTGGCTTCCATCTTTCATTTGGTCAAGCATCTGTTGCATTTGTTGTTTTAATGACTGCTGCATTTGTTCTAAATTTTTCATAGATGGTTTTCCTTTTCCACTGCTCGAAGGATTATTACATTGATTTGGACATTGTTTACTACCACCTTCCTGAGATTGTGCTTGTTGCATTGATTCGAGAATTTCCGAAAGTAATAAAATCACATTATTCGTTGAAGTCATTATATATCTTTGATTTACGAGTGCCCCCGAGCGTTGACGTTGCTCAAGATGGTTGAGGGCGTATTGTAAATTTTTGTGAATTTCAAACATCTCCTTGTTTATGGGTGCTGATATTTGAGGAATTCGCATGCTGAGATTGTAAATAGAATCTTTAATGCTATTGTAATTCTCGCGTAATCCGTTTTGTTTAGAGGCAGTTTCTGCATATTTCGGGTCTCGGAATGATAAGGTTTGTGTTTCTCCTATAAGTTTTTCTTGCTCGTGCGAGAAGGTAAGAAGATTATCAATTATTTGCTCTAAATTATTCATGTCTTCCATCTGTTGCTGAGCAGTTTGCGAGTCCATCATCTCTTGCATTTTTTTGGCTAATTTTTCCATTTTTTCAGATGATTCTTGCATGCTTCCCGATGATTTTTTATTTTGTTTTTTATTTAGTTCATCCATACTTTTCTCTATGTTTTCCTGAATTTCCTGAAAGTCTTCTTTGTATGTGGGTAAACTGAATTTTTCTTGAAGCTCTTCGTTCTTTTCTTGTATGTCTTTATATTCTTCTTCTACTTTTTTAATGTCTTCGGAAATTTTTTCTTCTTTTTTCTGTAAATCAGATTGTTCACTCTTTTTTTCTTTGGTTTGATCGGCTAATTTTTGTTGTTCTTCGGCAAGTTTTTCGAGTTGTTTTTGGGTGTTTTTCATTTTTTGTTCGATTTCTGCCTGCTTTAATAGCTCCAAATCGCGGTCAAGTTGTTTGGAAAGTTCTTCCATTGACATTTGTAATTCCTCTGATTTTTCAAAGAATGTATCTCGATTAAATTCTTCCATTAAATTTTGTAATTCATCAAACATTTTTTGCAATTCACTATCCATAAGGTTTTCTAGCAGTTCCTGGATTTGTTCGTTTTTTTCAAGTATGTTTTGTTCTTCTGCACTGAGTTGTTTCTGTAGTTCATTTTTTTGTTGAAATGATTCTTGTACCTGTTCGATAGATTTTTCTAATTGGTTTTGTTTTTCTTTCATTTCATCCATTATCTGCGAACGTTCCCAATCGGATAAGTCTTTTTGCAATAATTTTTTTCGGAGATCTTCCAAATCTTTGATAAATTCTTTGTTCAGTGACATGCTTTCTTTGAGTGATTTTTCCATGTCTGACTGTAATGTTTCCATCTTTTTTTGTTGTTCTTCGTAGGATGGGAGCGTAAATACAGAAATGGGGGTTCGGGTAGCTTTTGCTCCATATACCTGGTCATTATCTCTGACTTCGAAAAAATATTTTATGCTGTCGTTTTCTGAAATTGATTGAAATGTATGGGTGAAACCGAATTCTTGTATGGGTATATTCGGATAAAATTGAATTGGAATGCTGTGTACAGAATCGGGATTTTTTGTCTCAAACCAGTTGAATGTGAGGTTTGTAAATCCATAATCGTCTTGGATTTTTCCACGGAAATAATGGGTATACAATTGAGTACTGTCTTTTTGTGATTGTACGCGTATGCTTGGCCGTTCATCTGGAATGCTTGTTATGGTATAATCAATTATTGCGTATGCTGTGAAAAAAGAATTTGAGCCTTGTAAGGTATAATGCGCGGTTTTGTAAATGGTATATTCGGTTTTGAAAAAATCGGCAGTTTCGGTAAATGAGATACTACTGCTGTCTTGTTTGTTCCATAAAAAGATACTATCAGTATCGCTCGATTTTATTTCCCACTCCAATCGAGTGCCCGCCGGAACGGTAATGTCGCCTGTGTTTTGGATGGTGAAATTCTCGGTCTGAGTGTATGCCGGTGGAAAAGCCGAAAGCGAAAATTTTAGTAATTGTGGTTTTGGCTTTATAAATACGGTGTATTCTTGTGAGCGGTGCTCGTCTGCTTGGAAAAAGAATGAGAAGGTATTATTGCAGTTTTTGTTTGTATATTCAAAACTGTGCGAACCGGTTTTTTTCATGATAAATTTGGTATTTCCTATGCTGAAAAAAACACGTTCAGGAATATATTCCCCTTGTATAGAAAGTTTTACAGTGTAATCTTCCCCTTTTATTACCGATGTGGTACTGTTTTCGAGAATAAAAGTAAAAGGGGCAGGTTTTTCAAAATTTTCGCTGTGTTTAATAATTCTTTCGGCACCACTGGAAAAAATAGTTGGGAAAATAAGGTACATACTTATTATAAAAATAATTGCAAGTCCGGCATAGACAAATTGTTTGTGTAAAGTGGAAATGCGAACTGCATCGGAAAAGGGGATAGGTTTTAATTTGGATATTTTTTGATTGATGGCTGCAATTACAATAGAATTGTCCGTATCACTCGAATTATGAGCAAGTTGAATGGTATTAATTAAACTATCTTTTATTTCCGGAAAATGCTGCGAAAGTATATGTGAAGCTTGTTCGTAATTTATTATTTTTCCGATTTTTATAATGTGAAAGAGGGGAATAATAATGTAATATATCGCAGTGAGACCGCTCAGGAGTATTGAAAAATAAAAAATAATTGTTCGTATCGTACTCGGGAGGTAGGCTATGTATTCAATAAGGAAAATACTGAAAAAATAGAAAATACTGATAATTAGAAATAGAATCAGCCCTTTAAGAAACTCATTGATATAATATCGTTTAATAAAGTCATCTAATTTTTTTAAAAGTATATCTATTTCACTGCTCATGTTCTATCTATTTTGATAACCATGGCTCAGGATTCATTTTTTGTAAATCTTTCCAAATTTGTAATTGGAGCACTGTAGTCCCTGTTTCAGGGTCAGTGTATACGGTTCCTAATTCTTGTTTTGCACTAACTTTCTGTCCTTTTTTTACGCGAACGTGAATCAAATTGTCATAAACCGTATAATAATCCCCGTGTTTAATTAATACAGCTGTATTTCGCCCGGGAATAACTACAATTTTTGAAACTGTGCCATCAAAAATTGAACGTGCAACTGTTCCTTTTGTTGTGGTAATGTCTATACCATTGCAATCAACATCAATAGGGAGTGTCGGATGCCTGTGTGTGCCGAATTTTTGGGTTACACGGCCGTTGTTTGTCGGCCATGGAAGATGACCTCTATTTTCGGCAAAATTTTTCGAAATCAGATTGTCTTCCGGCGTAGCCTTTGCCGCTTTGGCAGCTTCTCGTATGAGTCGTTCAATTTCTTTGTTTAATTTCTTTTCGTATGCAATTTTTGCTTGGAGTCTTTTTTGTAACTCTTTTTCTTGTGACGATAGTTTTTGTAAGGTTTGAGCTTCTTTACTTTTGTCTTTGGTAAGTTGATTTTTCTGTTGATTTTTAGTTTGCACTAAGTTTTTCTTTTGCATAAGCAAATCTTCTTGATGTGCAATGTGCTTTCCCAAACTGTCTTGAAAAAGTTTGATTTCGTCGAAGCGCGAAATCATATAATCGGAGTAATAGCGTAAGTATTCAATTCGGTTATATGCCTGATTGAAATCTTCTGCAGACAGCACAAATACGAGCTGGTCGTGAGAATTGTGAATCTTGTAGAGAGTAAAAAGAATTAATTCATATTCTTTGTGTAATTGTTCTAATTCAGATTCTAATGAACGAATCGTGGCTTTTGAAACAGTTATATTTTTTCCGATTTCACCAATTTCCGATTGTATTGCTTGTAAATATTGGCTTCGGAGTTTTATTTGTTGATTCAATAATTCTAGACGCTCAAGTGTAACCTTTTGGTTTTTCTCGGTTTCTTCGAGTAATTTATTGGTTTGTGCAATTTCTTTTTTTGTTTGCTCTGCTTTCGACTTTATTTTTTCAATCTCTCCGTTTTGTGCTGTACTCAACAGTCCGTATCCAATGAATACTATAAAAAAAATTGTATGTCGAATATATTTTATTGCCATGACGTATATTTCGGATTGATTGAAAATGGATACGTTTGTTCAATATTAAAGCTTATTTTCGAAAAATCAATGTCAATGTTGAATTTATTATGTTTTTGTGCTGCATTCATTTCTATTATATGTGGATACAAAATAGAGTCTGTTTGAGCAAAGTCTGAATATAAAACTGTAAATTTAGTATCGTGTTCAAAATCTTGTACGTCTATAGAAATAAGTTTTAACAGATCTTTTGCAATTGTAATGGACTGATTTGAATGCTTTTTCCCATTTTGTTCGGTTTCTGTAATACCAATTATTTCGTTTTTTTTGTTCCGCATTTTGTATGATTGCAGGAGAGTTGAATCTGTTTCAATAGGATAATTCCATATGCTGTTTAGCAGAATTGATTGAATCGTATAAAAATCAACCGGAATGCCAATGTATTTTTCTACGAGCGAATAGTCTCCGGCGAAATAGCTTTGTTCGAGCTTGTTGACAATAAAAATACTGTCGGGAGAAAAAATGCATCGTGCTGCTTCTATATAAAAAGGTTTGATGCTAATCCATATTAGGCTGTCTTTTTTGATGCGAATACTCCCTTTTGATTCCACTTTTTTTTCGGTCGAAAAGGTTCCGGTGAAACGCCCATATACCGTTTCAATAGACTCTAAATCAAACTTCACCGTATCGGTTATTTTTGAAAAATCCGATTCGTCAATACTACGTCTTTGTAATAAATGTTTGCTTCCTGAACAAGCTGTTATTAGTAAAACAATGCTTGTTAATAATATGAATGATATTTTATTCATTTATTCTTTTTTTTGCAAAAGTAATGTTTTTCTCTGAATATTAATACGGTTGCCTAATTCTTCTGCCTGCTTCCAATAACCTACCGCTTCTTTTTGCAGGCCTTCTATAGAGAGAATGTTACCATATAATTCAAGATAATCAGCATGCTGATAATTTGCTAAAATATCTTTTGTTATCTTTTTAGATTCTAATATGTTATTACCATTAAATAAAAGTTTAGCTTTAATGTATTTGTTGTGTATATCGTCTGGGTTTTCCGTGAGACATTTTTCTAATAAAATTTCCGCATATGCTTGATTATCATTCTCCTCTGCTAAAAAATATGCGTATCGTTGGCAGAAATCATATTGAGTCGAATCGATTTGAGCTGCCTGATTGAAGTGTTTAATTGCCTGTGTGCTATCACCCTGCTTGAAATGTGAGAATGCAAGCCAACTATAATACGCTGCCTTTTCGGATTTTTGAAATAAAAATGTTTGAATAGATTCCAAATATTTTTGAGCTTCTTCGTATTCATGAAGCATACAATAACTTTCGACAATGGAAATTGGGAATTCTGCTTGTAGCGGATATAATGAGTATGCGTCTTGTGCTACGTAAATAATGCTGTCCCAATTGTTGTCAGCCTTTTCGAGTTCGATAATTCGCGAATATATATTTTGCTCGGTTTGCCCTTGTTTGAGTTGTGTATAATATAATTCCTTTGCTTTTGTGTGATTATTAGGGTTTGCGAAGTATGCTTCGGCTGCATATTTCAGGAGTATTTCATCCTGCGGAAATTTTTCGAGTAAATTCCGTATAATTTCATTTTTGTGGGTCGCTGTTTCAGAAGATTCCGAACCGTGCATCATATATTTCGATAGTATTGAGTTTTTAATTTCATTATCTGCAGTTTGAGAGCGAAATAGTTCGGTAAGAGTTCTTTCAACATTTTTAATGCTATCAAGCTGTGCATAGATTTCTATTTTTTGTACAGCGGCACTATCTCTGTATCTGTTGTGGAGCTGAATGCTATTGTATGTTTCTATTGCATGTGAGAATTCCTCGTTTTTGTGGTATAATTTCGCAAGTTGGTATCGATACTTTGTACTGTGTGGATACGTAACAATTGCAGTTTTGAGCGTTTTTTGAGCGTTTTCAAATTGCTTGTCTTCACACAAAATTTGAATTTTTTTCTGCATAATTGTTTCCGTAAGTGTGCCGTTTTTTTCTGCTTTTTCTAGGGTTTGCAGAGCCTTTGAATATTTTTTTTCTGTACGGTAAACATCTGCTATTGAGATGTATATTTGCGGATTTGGAATTTCTTTTGCAATTTTTTCGAGTGTTGCAATTTGCTTTTTTGTGTTTCCTGTATGTCCATAAATTATGCTGAGCAAGTCATATAGCATTGCTTCGTCCGGTTTGACTTGCAAAGCTTTGTGAACATATATTTCCGCTTCCTTGTAGTTGTTTTGCTGTACGTAAATCTGTGCTATTTCGTAATAAACAGCAGCACTGTTTTTTATATACGAAAGGCAGTCAAAATATGTGTTGAGAGCTTCGGTATATTCACCTCTGTTTTTATGTAAATTTGCCTCTATGAATAGTTTGTTGAATTGTGCTTCACGGCTGTCATTTTCACGAATTGTTTGGGCAGATACTATTTCATTCTTTTGTGCAAATGAATAATTGTAATTTATTGTAAATAAAAAACATACTATGAATACTCTCTTGCTTAATCTACCCATATATTGTATTCGGAAAAACTATTCTATAATTTGGTTATAATCGCCCAGATTGTAATTCTTTGGAGCTTCGGCAATTTTCACATTATTCCCAATCATCGATTCGGTGCAGTTTGAATTAAGAATATCCGTATTGTTTTGAATAAGAGCATGTGATATAACTGACTGTGAAATAGTGCAGTTTTTGCCAATAGTAACATAGGGACCTATAACCGAATTCGTAATTTCTGCACCATCTTCAATAATGCAGGGCTCAATAATGTGTGAGTTTTCAACAGTTGCGGTATCGGCGGTGTAGCCGCCATATGATGCTAATAGGCGTGTGTTTGTGTTAATCGTTGCAGGTTTGTTCCCGCAGTCGAGCCATTCGTCAATTTTATCGGGGGTGAAAATAACACCTTTTTTCTGCATATTTTCCAGAGCTGCTGTGAGCTGAAATTCTCCGTTTACATGAATATTGTTGTCTTGTAAATATTGCAATTCACGTTGGAGTAATTCACCATCTTTAAAATAGTAAATACCTATAATTGCCAGGTCAGACACAAATTCTTGTGGTTTTTCCACAAAACCGGTAATTATTTCATTTTCATCAGTTTTTACTACTCCGTAAGCTGATGGATCATCAACCTGTTGCACCCAAATTACCGCATCTTTTGCGGTGTCGAGTGTAAAGTTTGCAATAAACAAGGTGTCTGCAAATGCTACAACCACATTCCCGGTAAGCGATTCGGCAGCACAGTTTATTGCATGTGCCGTTCCCAAAGCTTCTCGCTGATAATAAATTGTTCCTCTGGCTTTTAAATTTTCGGCCATGTTCACAAGCGTATTTTCTACCTCTTTACCAAAAGAAGGATGTACGATAAAGGCAATTTCCTCTATTTGTTCGTTACTCATGTCTGCAATATCTTCGACCAAACGGTGAACAATTGGCTTGCCAGCTACCGAAAGAAGGGGTTTTGGTGTTGTGAGTGTGTGTGGGCGCATACGTGTTCCCATGCCTGCCATTGGAATTATAATTTTCATGTGTTTCAGTTTTTTATGCTCATATCAATTCAACAACACAAATATACAAAAATACCGGTGTTTGTACACAAATACAAAAAATATTATACGTTCCCGGTATGTCCAAATCCGCCGGCACCACGTACCGTTTTAGATAATTCTTCGACTTCTACCAAAGTAGCTTTTGTATATTCGCTAATCACCATTTGGCAAATCCGTTCTCCGTCTTCTACTGTAAATGGTTCATTTGATACATTTGCCAGTATTACTCCAATTTCACCCCGATAGTCAGCATCAATAGTTCCCGGTGTGTTAAGGCAGGTAATGCCGTGTTTAATAGCCAATCCACTTCGCGGACGGATTTGAGCTTCGTAACCCTCCGGAAGTTCTATAAACAATCCGGTTGGAATAATTTTTCGTTCCAAAGGTCGGAGCACAACGGCCTCGTTGATATTTGCCCGTAAGTCCATGCCGGCACTATGCTCGGTAGCGTATGAAGGTGAGGCATGCTTTGATTTGTTTACAATATGTACTTTCATTTGTTATATAATTTTAAAATAATCATGAAAAATAATATTTTTTTTTGATGAATGGTACATTATGTAGAAAAAATTGGAATGAGGATAGATTTAATGGGGGGCTCCATCTTACGGGTAATGGAACCGTAGATAAAATTCATGTTCATTATTTCTGGGTTAAAAGTGAGTTTATATTTCTTTTTTCTATGCGGTATACAATGCCGATAAATGCCAGTATGCTCAGGGTTTTGAATGTGTATGAAAATATTGCATTGTCTATATTTACAAATATGTCGGTACTGTAAACAATGCCGGCAACAAGAAAATAGGTGCCGATTTTTTTAAGATTATAGGGAATACCATAATGTTTTTGGCACAATCTGTAGGAAAGTATTGCCATAAGAACATAACAGGCTAGTGTTGCCCAGGCACAGGCTACATATCCATATGTTGGTACAAACAGCATGTTTATTGCAATGGTGATGAGAGCACCAAATCCGACAATCCAAATGCCGTAGCGTGTTTTGTTCGATAGTTTGTACCAAATAGATAAATTAAATACAATGCCTAAAAATATGTTTGCTACCAGTAAAATGGGAACAATATGTAATCCTTCGTGAAAGTTGCTTCCTATAAAGTGTTTAAAAACATCAAGATAGAGCATTATTCCTAAAAAGATGAGGAGGGTAAATGCTACAAAATAATTCATGATTTTTGCATATAATTCCCGTGCATCGCCGGCGTGCATGCGTGAGAAGAAAAAGGGTTCTGCCGCAAAGCGAAATGCTTGATTGAAAATCGCGATTATCATGGCTAATTTGTAGTTTGCTCCGTATATCCCGACTTGTGAGAGTATATATTTTGATGCGTCTACACCTTCGGGAACGGTTAGAAAATAGCGTAAGGAAATACGGTCATACACCTCGTTGATACTGCCTGCCAATCCTGCAATGAGAAGAGGCCATGAGTATGATAAAATTCGTTTGAGTAACACACGGTCAAACGCATTGTGATCTTTCGGTGAAATTATTTCGGGCAATAGCATCACCAGTGTTACGCAACTGGCAATTAGGTTCGATATGAAAATAAAGGCAATGTCGGGTTCCCGGGCAAATTCGGGAATCCATGAATATTCGTATGTACGAAATAAATAAGGAAAGACGATAATGAGCAATACATTTAATCCTATGTTTATGCCAATATTTATGAGTTTGATTGTGGCAAATTTTAATGCTTTGTTCTGACTGCGAAGTTTCGCAAAGGGAATGGTAGAAAATGCATCTACACCAATAACAATTGCCATCCACATAATATATTCTTGCTGAGAATAATATCCTAATCCTTCCGAAATAGGTCCTAAAAACAGGGCAACGAGAGCAATGAAAAAGAGAGACGAACTTGCCAAAGTTCTAATGATGGTGGTGTATACATTTGGTTTATCGTCTTGATTTTGCGAAAAACGGAAAAATCCCGTTTCCATACCATAGGTTAAAAAAATCATTAAAAAAACAGTGTAGCTATAGAGCTCGGTGACAATACCATAGTCCGATTGCGTAAAAAAACGAGTATAAATAGGAACCAGTAAGAAATTTAGAAATCTCCCAATTATAGTACTCATACCATAAATAGCTGTTTCTCCGGCAAGTTTCTTTAATATGCTCATATAGTTTAACTTAAATTTTAAACAATGTACGAATAATTGAATCAGACAGCATTATTCCCTTCTGTGTTAATCGAATATGTGAATTGTATTCACTAACGAGCTTTTCTTCCATTAATTTTTCCATTTGTGCGGTAAATGTACGAAAATATGCTTCAGGAAACGCCGTGCGAATATATGTCTTATCAACACCCTGCATGGTGCGTAATCGGGTCATAATATATTCATTGTAGCGATCTTGTGTTGATAAATGTTCTATTTCTTGGGGAATTGTATTCTTGGATAGAGCTTCAATGTATTTCGCATTGTGTGAGATATTCCAAAATCTCGTATTGTTAAGGTAGGAGTGAGCTCCTGCACCAAAACCCAGATATGGTATGCCGTTCCAGTAATTAGAATTATGGTGAGAGTACTGTTTATTGCGGGCAAAATTAGATATTTCATATTGTTCAAATCCGTGTTTGGGTGCCCATTGCATGAGGTATTCAAATTGCGAAACGGTCAGTGCATCTTCGGGAATGTAAATCCTTCCCCGTTTTACCAATGTATGTAAGGCGGTTTTTTCTTCAAGCATCAAAGCATACGCAGAAAGATGATTCACCGGCAATTTTGCCACAACAGAGAGATTTTTTTTCCAAGTATCCATGGTTTGGTTCGGGATGCCGTACATAAGGTCAATGGTAATGTTAGAGAACCCGCTTTCAAGAGCTGCATGTACCGAATTAATTGCTTCCTCCCCCGAATGTCGTCGGTTGAGAATGCGTAGTTCCTCGTCATGAAAAGATTGTATGCCAATACTAAGGCGGTTTATTCCGCAGGATTGTACTGCACGGCAATACTCTTTCGACATATCATCAGGATTACATTCCAGGGTAATTTCCGGGTTATCGGCTATACTGTAGTTTTTATATATTGCAGTAAGAATTGTGTTGATTTCCGCTGCTGAAAGTACCGACGGTGTGCCTCCACCGAAATATATGGTGTTAATTACCTCATTGGTAAATTGTTCTTTTTGGAGTGTAATTTCGGTACAGAGTGCCGAAATATATGCTGCTTTAGTTTTCAGATTTAGACTGAAATGAAAATCACAGTAATAACACAATTTAGTACAGTAGGGAATATGAATATATAAACCTGCCACAATTTTTTTTCTACAAAAATAATAGAGATACGGAATAATTCGTCGCTATTATGATTTTTTTACTGTGTGTATGAATGTTTTCTTTTCAAAAAATACATAGCGTAAACATTTTTCGTCTTTTCGGTTTTTTGTATATTTGAAGAGAATAACAATATTATCACGTGAATATGCTTGCTGTATGATTGGTTGTTTTGTTAGCTAAA
>JAQICB010000072.1 GCA_027858745.1 Bacteroidales bacterium | reverse complement strand
AGCAAAAAGAATTAGTTTTTGAGAAAGACTTATTTTCCGGTTAATTTCTGATTTCACCCCATGTTTAGTGGGCTATAGGGCTTATTTTTTGATTTCTTAAAAAGTTTCGGATGCTTGTGCTCCTATATATACTTATTTAGGTTTTTTAGCTATGTTTACATACAAAAAAATTGTAAAATAAAATCGTAGGTATTAATTGGTAATTTTTTTCCGTATGAAAAACATTTTGTGTATTGTCATAATTCTGTGTGCAAGTGTACTTTTAGGATTTTCTCAAGAAAATCAGTACAAAAAACATACCGTTTCAGTGGGTGTAGGTCCAAGTTTATTGGGCAAAGTAATAGATGTAGTAGCTTCAGAACTTGAAGACTCGACAACACTTTCTAGTTCCCAAATATTTCCCGTATGTAATCTGAGTTATGATTTTTGCATCTCCGATTGGTTTAGCATAGGCGGTTCCGTAACACTTCAATATATGGGTTTCCATTTTGATAATTATAGTTATGATGATAATGCTACCACCCGTTATGCTGATGCTTCAGTTGCACTTCATCGAATGAATTTTGCCGTTCGTCCATTATTTTACTACACAAATACGGACAAGTTACATGTATACTCAGGATTTCGGTTAGGCTATCTTTCGAATAAATTAATCATTAATACAGACGCTGAAGGATTAGACAAAGAAGATTTTTCTTTTAAAATTGGTACTCGTCCCTCATTTCAATTAATTATATGTGGCATACGATATCAAATTACTGACATTGTTGGCATTCACTCTGAATTAGCGGTAGGTTCTCCCTATTACTTTAATGCTGGTGTTCAGTTTCATTTATAAATGGAAGTATTTTGCACAGGTCTACGGTTTAGAAAATTCAGCAGATTCGGGGTTCAATGCAATTGGGCATCATAAATTACAAAATAAACAATATACTGTCCGCACAGCATCAAATTAGATTGTCCATTCGCATAGAAGAATACCATTATAATACGTTTATATCAACAACTACAATTTGGTTTTGCACAACACGGTAAGGTAAAATAAAATGTTGAACCCTTCCCCTCTTCACTTTCAAGCCAAATTTTCCCACCAAGCATTTCTACATAAGCTTTCGTAATAGCCAAGCCCAAGCCAGCACCTTCTTGTGCCATTTTATCTAAAATATCAGCCTGCACAAAACGCTCAAATATAGCATCTTGTCTATCTTTTGTTATACCTACCCCGGTATCTTTCACATAAAACTCCAACTCACCGGACTCACTATTTGTTATTAGACTGCAGCCTAATTCGATTGAACCATGCGGAGTGTATTTTATAGCATTTTTCACCAAATTGGTAAGTATAGCATAGACCTTTTCAGGGTCGGTATTGATGATCGCCTCTTGTGTCGATAATGAGTTTTTACAAGAGAGCTGTATTCCTTTAGCTTCTGCTTCGGGTTTGAAAAATGAAAAAATATATTCTATGTGCGCGTTAATATTTGTCTTTTTCATATCAGGCTTTATCAAGCCTACTTCTAGGCTGGAAATATCAATAATATCGTTAAGAATATTGAGCATCCGTGCACCACTTTTCTCAATAATGTCAATATATGCTTGTAGCTGTCCTTCGGCAAGATTTGGCTCTTTCAGCAAATCAGCAAACCCAAGAATACCATTCATTGGTGTACGTATTTCATGACTCATATTGGCAAGAAAAGCTGATTTTAGACGGTCACTTTCTTCTGCTTTTTCTTTAGCTGCAATTAATTGCTGTTCGTACTGTTTATTTTTTGTAACATCAGTAAAAACAACAGCAAAATAATTTTTTTTAGGCGAATACGCTATTACACTATAGTATTTTTGCAACTCCTCAACATAACTTTCAAACTGTAAAGCGACACCGGTTTGTGCTACTATTCCATAATTATCTATCCATATTTGTTCTATATTAGGTAAGGTTTCTTTTACCGTTTTATTAATGAATTTTTCTGCATTTATTCCGGTCAATTTTTCAAATGCTTTATTGATAAGTAAAAAACGATAATCAATAGGTTTATTATCAGCATTATAAATCATTTCATGAACCGCAAAACCTTGCTCCATATTTTCAAATAATTGACGGTATTTTTCTTCATTTTCTTCGGCTATTTTTCTTGCTTTTATTAAGGCATATTCAAGAGCTTTTTGCTCGGTAATATCTTTAAAAACACAATAGGTTTGTTCAAATTCACCTTCAGGAGTATAGCCAATGGAACCTTCAAAAGACACATAAATGTATGTATTATCTTTTCGTCTCATTCTAAATTGAACGTCTGAAACATATCCACGTTTTTTAAAGTCCGAAAAATTACTACTAAAATGTTCTACATAATCGGGATGCAAAAAATCACCATACCATTCACCAACCACCTCATCTCTCTCATAACCAAGCGTTTTTAACCACTTCGGATTAATATCAATAAAGCGGCCATTTTCATCCAAGGATTGATACGATAACGGACTATTAATATACATTGCCCGATATTTTTTTTCGCTTTCTTCAGCTTTTTCTTTCGCCTTTTCAAGTTCGTATTCATGCCTTTTAATATCGCTTATATCCTGATGTGCCCCCAACATTCTGATAGGCATGCCATTTTTATCGCGAATTGCTAATCCACGACAACGTATCCATACGGTCGATCCATCTTTATGTAAGTATCTTACCACTTGGTCATAGGGATGATTTGGATTTTTACAGTGTTTAGAAAAGTTATCTGTTGCTAGTTTTAAATCATCTTTATTAATAATACCCTGCCATGTTTTTGATTTATGTGGCATTTCATCAGGATTATAACCCAAAACCATCCAGAATTTAGCATTCATCCATTCATTTTCAGGATTATCCAAATCCCAATACCATAATCCATCCAATGCACTTTCCTGAATAAAGTCAAAAATACGTTCATCTTTACGTATTAATTCATAAAGTTCTTTTTTTAAATACATACTGTTGATTTTTTTCACGTGAGCATTAGCAATAAATTCAGTCCTTATGATATTCTTGAATGAAACTAATAATACTTGATTTTGATTAAGTTATAAAATTAGCATTACGTTATTTTAAACAAAATTACCCTTTTTTTATCATTTTTTGCATAAATATGTTACTTGACATTGTTATTATCGCATTATCCTTTGTTTTTATAACCTAAATTCAACTAATAAATGCAACTTTTTCAGAGGAGATAAAGATTAAATTTTTCAAGACAAAGGAGAAGCTATTTTTGAAATTTCATGATCTGTTTTTGTTCCATCACCAACAACAACATAATTAAAATTCTTACTATCATACTTTAATGTATGAACAATTGGGGCTATATTCAGAAATAACATTTTATAATTAAAAGTATTAACCTGAGTTCGACGTAATTTTTCGAGTTCAGGTTTAAAAGAAACCATAAAAAAAGCACCTCACACGAGATGCTCCTTTTTATAAGATCTAGTAAAAAAATTCAAGCAACATGAAGCTAAGAAAATATATCGAACTCAGCTTATAAAATCATTTGTTCAATCGGGCACACCAAAATCCCTTCAGCCCCGGCATCTTTTACTTTTTCAATAATGTCCCAAAAATCATCTTCGTTAATTACAGAATGAACAGAACTCCATCCCTCTTCTTTCAATGGCATAATCGTAGGGCTTTTCATACCCGGTAAAAGAGCAGTTACGGTTTTTATTGCATGTTGGGGAACATTCATTAGAATATATTTATTGTTTCGTGCTTTATAAACAGCTTCTATTCGCAATAACCATTTATGTAATAAATCTTTCTTTTCCTGCGATAAATTTTTATTACCAATTAATGCAGATTCAGATTTATAAATAACCTCTACTTCTTTTAAACCATTGCTTAATAGCGTTCCGCCGGTGCTTACCAAATCGCAAATTGCGTCGGTTAAACCAATAGTAGGAGCTATTTCGACAGACCCACCAATTTCATGAATTTCGGCGGAAACTCCTTCTTGTTCCAAATGTTTTTTCAAAATAGTTGGATACGAAGTTGCAATTTTTTTTCCTTCCAAAGAGTTTATTCCGGTATAATCAAATGCATTAGGAACAGCAATAGAAAGGCGACATTTTGAGAAACCTAATTTTCTAATAACATCAACATCTTTGTTTTTTTCATCTATTTCGTTCATACCGAGAATACCGAAATCTGCCACCCCGTCGGCAACATAACCGGGAATATCGTCGTCACGTAAAAACAAAATTTCCATGGGGAAATTAAATGCCTTTGTTTTTAAACTACTTGAATTTGAGATGAATTTTATACCGCAATTCTTCAACAATTCAATAGTTTTTTCACTCAATCGTCCTTTTTTTTGTATCGCTAATTTAATTACTGCTTGTTCCATTATTTTATACATTTAATTCTGCAAAGATGCAAAAAAATACTGTTTTTCAAAAGCTAGTTTAAAAAATTGAAGTTATTAGGTGAGTTCAATATAATTTTTATTCATTTATTCTTATTTTTTTCTGATATTTGCGACTCATTAAAAAAAATGTAAGAACTATGTTTGAAAATTTATCGGATAGGCTCGAGAAATCGTTTAAATTACTTAAAGGACAAGGAAAGATAACTGAAATTAATGTAGCGGAAACATTAAAGGATGTTCGCCGTGCATTACTTGATGCCGATGTTAATTATAAAACTGCAAAGGATTTTACCCAAACGGTGAAAGATAAAGCTCTCGGTCAGGATGTGCTTTCTGCCGTTAAACCGGGAGAAATGATGACCAAAATTGTGCAGGATGAGTTAGCTGCTTTAATGGGTGGCGAAACTGCCGATTTTATGATCAACGGTTCTCCGGCAATCATATTAATGTCGGGTTTGCAAGGTTCGGGTAAAACAACTATGTCGGGTAAACTGGCTAATATGTTGCAAACAAAAAACAGCAAAAAGCCTCTTTTAGTTGCCTGCGATGTATACCGACCTGCCGCTATTGAACAGTTACACGTTATCGGTGAACAAATTAATGTTCCTGTTTTTTCAAACAAAGACAGTAAAGACCCAATTGATATTGCAAAAAAAGCAATTGTTGAAGCAAAAAACCAAGGGAATGATGTCGTAATCATAGATACCGCAGGTCGCTTGGCTATAGATGAGGAGATGATGAAAGAAATCTCTGCAATCAAACAGGCGGTAAATCCACACGAAATTTTGTTTGTGGTTGACTCTATGACGGGTCAAGATGCCGTGAATACCGCAAAAGAATTCAACAATCAACTCGATTTCAACGGTGTTGTTCTTACAAAATTAGATGGTGACACACGTGGTGGTGCAGCCCTATCTATTCGTTCGGTTGTTCAAAAACCAATTAAATTTATTGGTACGGGCGAAAAAATGGATGCAATTGATATTTTCCATCCCGATAGAATGGCGGGACGTATCCTCAACATGGGTGATGTTGTTTCTCTTGTAGAACGAGCCCAAGAACAGTTTGATGAAGAAGACGCACGAAAATTAGCAAAAAAAATATCAAAAAATCAATTCAATTTTGAAGATTTTATGAATCAAATCCAACAGATTAAAAAAATGGGTAATCTGAAGGATTTAGCAAGCATGATTCCCGGTATGGGAAAAATGCTCAAAAAAATTGATGTTGATGATGATGCATTTAAAGGCATAGAAGCTATCATACAATCAATGACCCCGGAAGAACGAAACAATCCGACAATTCTTAATGGTTCCCGAAGAAAACGAATTGCGGAGGGAAGTGGAACATCGGTTCAAGAAGTAAACAAATTGATTAAGCAATTTGATGAAACTCGTAAAATGATGAAAATGATGTCGAGCGGAAAAGGTAAAAATATGATGCAAAATTTAATGCCCGGTTTATAATAAAAAAATATTTCTATGGAATTAATTGACGGAAAAAAAGTAAGTGATACGGTAAAACAGGAAATTACACAAAAAGTAACAGAAATCATAAACAATGGCGGAAAACGTCCGCACTTGGCAGCAATTCTTGTGGGAAACGACGGTGGTAGTATAACCTATGTAAATCACAAAGTAAAAGCATGCGAACAAATTGGCTTTACGTCTACTCTTCAAAAATATGAAGACACTGTATCCGAAGAGGAATTATTGGCAAAAATTGCTGAATTTAATGCAAATAATGATATTGATGGTTTTATTGTTCAATTGCCTCTCCCGAAACATATTAATGAGCAAAAAATAATTGAGGCTATCGACCCTACCAAAGATGTTGACGGATTTCATCCGGTTAATGTGGGAAAAATGGTGATTGGTCTCCCCTGCTTTAAATCGGCAACACCGGCGGGAATTATCAAATTATTGTCATTTTACAATATTGAAACATCCGGAAAAAAATGTGTGGTCATCGGCAGAAGTAATATTGTGGGGAAACCAATGAGTGTATTGCTTTCTCAAAAAGGCTATCCGGGCGATTGTACCGTTACGGTTTGTCACAGTCGCACGCAAAATTTAGCAGAAGAATGTGCACAAGCTGATATTGTTATCGCAGCTCTAGGAAGTCCTGAGTTTGTTACAAAAGACATGGTTAAAAATGGTGCGGTTGTTATTGATGTTGGTACCACTCGTGTGCCTTCGGATAAAACAAAATCGGGCTGGAAACTCAAAGGTGATGTGAAATTTGATGAAGTGTCGCCAAAATGTAGTTACATTACTCCTGTTCCAGGAGGTGTTGGTCCCATGACAATTGTTTCGCTTCTACAAAACACATTAGATGCAGCAGCTAACAAATAAAACATGAGCATTATTTACCCACATATTGATTATCAGAAAATTATTTCTGATGCATGGACTTCATACAATCCAAAACGATTTATTGCGTCTATTGAAGATTTGAGCGTAAATGTATCGACAAATAAGGTTTTTCAAATCAATTTTATTGATAACAGTTTTATCATGGTTAAGGTCTCGAATTTCGGCACCTATGAAAATTTCAAGGAAGACCATGATATTATCAATGTAATGGCAAATAATCTGGAATATCCATATGATTTATTTTTATCAAGTTCTCTTATAAAAAATAATGAAATCTATATTCATCGGTACGACGATCAATATATTGAGGTATGGCTTGTTTTTTATCGTGCCGTGCGTATCAAAAACACACTGCCCAAACGATTAAACAACTATCAAATAGAAAAACTGGGAACCGAACTTGCCCAATTTCATAAAGTCTGCGACACGATGACACCCGTTCTCCCCCGTTCATCAAAAACGCAACTAAAGGATATTCTTGCACTGTTGAGAAAATTAGAAAAACCCGATAGCAATCAAAAATTTTATGGAAATAAAACGCTCATAAAAGAGCAATGCGAATTATTTATAAAAAATTGCGAAGATCTCAATTATCACCAATTCACCAAAATACCGGTATTTGTTGACTGGAACATCGGTAATTTTTCGGTACGGGACGATTGTAGTTTTTTCTCTCGCTGGGATTACGACTGGTTTCGCACAAGTTCCCGCGTTCTTGATTTCTATTCGTTTAGTCGGGTTGTTTCCGATATTGGCGACAAAACCAATTTTAGCTACACAGTTACCCAACTCAACGAAGAACGATTTTTGTTGTTTTTACAAGCTTATCACAGTGTATTTCCTCTCACTAAGAAAGAAATATATTTTATAAAAGAAGCATATCGATTTTTTATATTAAATTATGTGATTCACCGAGGTCGTTTTTTCTTCACAAATAATTATGCTGAAAAATTACAAAAAGAAGCATACGAAATGTATTTACCTACACTAGATACACAATTCAACCCTGAATTAATCATTGACACTTTAAATATATAAAAATATGGAAATTGAATCAATTATTGAACAATTAGGAGAAATGGCATTACAATATGGTTCAAAACTCTTAGGTGCTTTTTTAGTGCTTTTTATTGGAGTTAAAGTTATTAAATTTATTCTGAAAAGAACTGGCAGAATGCTTAAAAAAAGCAATATAGATGCAACTCTTCAGCCGTTTATCAAAAGTAGTGTTGGTATATTACTCAAAATCTTATTAGTAATAAGTTTTTTGGGAATGGTTGGCATAGAAATGACTTCGTTTATTGCTATTCTCGGAGCGGCCGGTTTGGCCGTTGGATTAGCTCTTTCGGGAACCTTGCAAAACTTTGCAGGCGGAGTTATTATTCTTATAATAAAACCATTCAAAGTAGGTGATTTTATCGATGCTCAAGGACACATGGGAACAGTGAAAGAAATTCAAATTTTTAACACCGTACTCAAAACCCCTGACAACAAAACAATAATAATTCCTAACGGAGGCTTATCAACATCATCTCTTACAAATTTTTCTGTTGAAGCACATCGTCGTGTAGATTTTACATTTGGAATCGGATATGGTGATAAATTTGAACACGCAAAAGAAATTCTCGAAGGAATTATTACAGAAGATACACGAATTTTTAAAGATCCGGAGCCTGTTATTGTTCTTCACAGTCTCGGAGACAGTTCTGTTAATGTAGTAGTTCGTGTTTGGGCAGAAGCAAGCAACTATTGGGGAATTTATTTTGATACTTGTAAAGTTTCACCACGTTGTTAATGGAAAAACTTCCCCCTTCCTTTGCGAAGTGGAGCGTAGCGGAACGAAGCAAAGGAAGGGGGAAGTATCACTATAAATGATAACTTGCTTAATT
>JAQICB010000156.1 GCA_027858745.1 Bacteroidales bacterium | reverse complement strand
CAATAGCTCGCTATTATTCAATAATTTGCCTTGATAAACTGCTTTTTATATCAACCGAGGACAAAGGACGAGCTCAGCGGAGCTAATCTGAACTCGAAAAATTACGTCGAACTCAGGTTTGTAGATTTTTTTTGATAAAATGAAGAGAATCTCCCCATTTTCCATCCCCAATTTCATTGTCAGTAAGTGAAATTCTCATTTCAAGGCATGAATTGCACTCTTCTGCATCTTCATTGGTGCAAGGTTTATTTTCATACAGCTTATAATTATTTCTGTATTTACCGGGAGTAATATTCGGCATAATAATGTTTGCTCCAATTTTTATGGCTTTTTCTCTTCCCATCGGGTCAATTGCTTGAAGTGCAGTAGATGCTGCTATATTTATATCTTTCATCATTATTCTTAAAATAGCAATCATTTTAAGTGTGAGTTCAAAACGTTTTTCTTTTGGTTCGAGTAAATGGCGAAATTGATATAATGGTGTTTCGGAATGTTCAATGTATGGTCCCATTCCACACATATCAATATCAAAAATTTTCATAAACAGCAAATCGTTTGCTAAATCACTGTATGTTTGGAAAGGTAAGCCAACCATTACACCGGAGCCTACTTGATAGCCAATTTTTTTGAGTAATTCAAGACATTGTAATCGTGTTTCAAAATTATGACGTATGTTATTAGGATGAATTTCTTTGTAAAGGTTGGAATTTGTAGTTTCTATTCGCAATAGATATCGATGTGCTCCTGAATTAAACCAACGTTGATAGGTTTCTTCTGTTTGTTCACCTAGCGAAAGAGTTATTCCTATTTCATTATTTGTCGATTTTTTAATTTTTTCTATTAAAGTTGTAACGCGATTTATAAAAACTTTATTTGCAAGTTCTCCAGCTTGTAAAACGATAGAAGCATAGCAATTTTTGTAAGCAAAATCTGCAGCTTTTATTATTTCTTCGTTTGTAAGATTATAACGTTGAACATTTGAGTTGTCGGCTCTAATACCACAATACTCACAGTTTTTATCACAGATATTAGAAAATTCTATTAATCCTCTATAATAAACAATATTCTCGACTTGTTCTTTTTTTATTTTAGCAGATTCTTTAAATAATAATTGTTTATCATCTCCTTCAGATTCGAGAAGTGAAATAATATCTGATTGGGTAAATGTTTCTTTTTTTAGAATTTCTGCAATTTTTGACATATACTATTATAAATAATCTTCATTTGAAAGTTTGCCAGTAAATGGTGCAATTACTCTGTCGTAGACTCCTTGTACGTATGCTATTGTCATTCCAAAATTTGTAACTGGAATGTTTGCATCAATTGCCGGTTTTAGTCGGTTAATTATTTGTTTGCGAGTAATCATACATCCTCCACATTGAATTATTAATGCATAATCTTTGATATTTTGGGGTAATGCATGTAAGCCTGAAACTACATCAAATTCCAATTTTTTCCCGGTAAAATTAGTTAACCAACGAGGAATTTTTACTCGACCAATATCGTCGCATGAAACGTGATGAGTGCACGATTCAAGCATAAGAATTCTGTCGCCGTCTTTTAAATCTTTTATTTTTGGTGTGCCTTGTAAGTAATGTTCAAAATCACCTTTATAATGTGCCAGCAAAACACTAAATCCTGTTAATGGAATATCAGTTGAAATTGAAGCATCTGCCTTTAATATTACTTGTGTATCACTAATTACAAGTGCAGGCTTAATTTTCGTTTGTTTCAAAAAACTATCAATTTCTTTTTCTTTTAAAATAATGGCAATGCAATCGTTATCTAATGCATCTCGAATTGTTTGAATTTGTGGTAAAATCAACCGACCTTCCGGTGCTTCAATGTCAATTGGCGTAATTAATAATACAATGTCGCCATACGAAACTAAATTACTCAATAATGAGTATTCGCAATATACGGTTTTGGGCAAATGTCTTTTTATTAATTCACTCAATTGTTCTATTTGAGGGGAAAACGTACAAAAATCCAGTATTTCTGTTTTATATTTTATTTCAATTTCTTCTTTAATTTGAAGCGAAGCAATATCTGATTTATTATGGACGAAGATAAATGGTGTGCCAAAATCAATAATTTCGTCAATCAATTTTTGCTCATCTTCACCAAAATTATTATTTGATAAAATAATAATAGCCAAGTCTATATATGCAATGGCTTCTTTGGTTTTTTTGATTCGTAATTCGCCTAATTGTCCAAAATCGTCAATTCCGGCAGTATCAATAATAATAGTAGGACCAATACCGGGAATTTCAATTGATTTTTTTACAGGGTCGGTTGTTGTTCCAGCAACAACAGAAACAATGGAAATATCTTGACCAATAATACAGTTAATTAATGAACTTTTACCAACATTGCGTCTTCCGAAAATTCCAATATGTGGTTGAATATCTTTTCCTTTTTTCATTCTCTTAATCTATAATTTCATTATAATAAATTTTAATTATTTTTTAATGGTATATGTTTGCATCCTCAAAAGGGTCAAGAATATGATATTCCCCGGGTGTATGTTCAAGTAATTGTAAAGCTCGGTTTGTAATGATTTCGTTTACGTTCATGTGAATGCTTGTTCCCGCTCCACCTTGTATTCCAGGGACAATTACAAAATTAAAATGTTTGCCTTCAGAAACTTCGGTAGCACTTTTTATTAAAGCATCAAGTTTTTGTTCTTCTATAAGTTTTATTGGACTTTTGTTTTCACCATATTTTTTTATGGTAGCTTCGCGAAAGTTTTTATATGTTGTATAAAATGCAAGTTTAACCAATCCAATTGCTTTGTACCATGATATTGGGAAAGGATATGGTTGCGGGAAATTTTGCGTAGCTCGAACGCTATGAATGCCATATAACGCATTATTTTCAATTTCAACCGTTCCTCGAAAATCAGTTTCTATTCGCATGATTTAAAAATATATATCTCGTTTGCCATGTTTTATTAATTCAAGTCGTTCACGAATTGTTTGTTTTATCTTTTCATCGTCAAGTGCATGTAATTCTTTTTCAATCAAAGCCCATCCTTTATCAGCAGTTTGCTGAGGTGCATAATCGCATAAATATTCAGCAAGGGTAAGAATTGCATTTGGTGTGCAAAATCTTTTAATAAATCCCGGAATCGAAAATTCCATAAAATGTTCACCTGTTCTTCCCATACGGTAGCATGAAGTGCAAAATGAAGGCAACATTTTTTGTTCAATTAATTCATCAATAATCTCATTGAGTGAACGGTCATCATTAATTCGGAATTGACCTTTATGTAAATCTTGATTTTTTTCGTCAGTTTTTGTATACGAACCAAGTTCTATTTTTGTGCCGCCATCTATTTGAGAAACCCCATATTGTAAAATTTCATTTCGTAAATGAGCTGGTTCGCGAGCTGTTAGAATCATTCCGGTATAAGGAACCGCAAGACGAAGAATTGCTATTAATTTGGTGAAATCATCATCGTTCACAAAATATTTACTACCTAAATTAAGCATTGATGCATCTTTGATTCGAGGAAATGAGATTGTGTGTGGACCAACATTATAACAAGCTTCTAAGTGATTGGTGTGGCGAACGAGTGCCATAACATCAAAACGCCAATCATATAACCCAAACAATGCACCTATACCAACATCATCAATTCCGGCTTCTTGTGCACGGTCAAGCGATGTAAGTCTATAATTAAAGTCTGCCTTTCTGCCTCGAATATGATAGGTTTTATAAGCTTCTTGAAAATATGTTTCCTGAAATATTTGAAATGTGCCGATTCCTGCTTCTTTTATTATTTTGAATCCTTCAATTTCAAGTGGTGCCGCATTTATGTTTACACGGCGAATTTCACCATTTCCTTTTTTTACACTATAGGCAACACGGACTGAATTTGCAATAAATTCCGGACTATATTGCTCATGTTCACCATAGACTAAAATCAATCGTTTTTGACCACTATCTTCAAGTGATTCAATTTCTTCAAAAATTTGTTTGTCGTCAAGAGTCATACGGGTTGCCGCGAAATTTGAGGAGCGAAATCCACAATAGGTACAATTATTTGAACATTTATTACCTATATATAAAGGAGCAAATAAAACAATTCTATTCCCATAAATATTTTTTTTAAGATTACGAGCGCCATTTTTAATTTCTTCAATTAATTCCGGTTCATTCGTATTTATGAGCGTGGCAACTTCTTCAAGATTTAATCGTTTTTTTGACAATGATTTTGCAATGATTTCTTGTACTTTTTCTTTTGTTGAAGTTGCTTTGGATAAATAATTCAAAATTTCATCAGGATCAATGAACGGTTTCATTGGTTCATCAGGAATACTATATTTTTCGGGGGTAAATTGCATTTTCTTTAAATTAATTAGATATGGCAATTTAGTTATTTATTTTATCTCTTGAAAATAATATTTAGACTTCCTAACATTTGCCGTATAAAAAGTTAAGCAACATTTTTACTATATTTATTAAAGTCATTGTTAAATTCATCAATTGTCAGATTCCCTAGTGCCGAATGTCTTCGTTTTTTATTGTACCAACATTCGATATATTCAAATATTTCTAGTCTTAATTGTTCTTTTGTTTTCAATTTACAACCATAAATGAGTTCTGCTTTGAATGTTTTAAAACCTGAGTTCGATATAATTTTTTAGGTTCAGAACGCTTATAAATAGTGAGGTTCAATCAAAAATAATGAAATAATAACGGGTTATTTTAAATTATTTTTGAGCTGAAGATGGCTGTTTATAAGCGG
>JAQICB010000045.1 GCA_027858745.1 Bacteroidales bacterium | reverse complement strand
CGGCATCCCGAAGGACCCGCTGCCCCGCAACTTGCATGTGTTAAGCCTGCCGCTAGCGTTCATCCTGAGCCAGGATCAAACTCTTCGTTGTAAAAGATTATTATTTGTTCTTTCTATACAACTATAAAAATCCGTTCGCTCGTCTTATGAAAACCTTATTTTGGCTTATTTATAATTTCAATGAACTATTGTCTAGAACTCTCTTGTTCCTTCCCTTTCAACAGTATCTATCTGTTTTTCGGGCTGCAAATATACGCACCTTTATTTCTATATTCCAAATGTTTTACTAAAAAAAAGTTAAAATAAAGTACTTTTTTTTTCAATCATTTAATTTATAGTGTTTTGCGGAAAATAAAAATTTACTTTATTTGTTTATACAGGTAATTACTATATTTTTTAATATGTTTGTTTTACAAAATAATAATATCTCTTATGAATAAATATACATTTTCTCTGTTTATATCTCTTATATTGTTTGTGCCGTTTTCTCTCTTCTCGCAGTCTATGCCGGGGGTATGGAAAGATTATTTTTCATATAGACATATTAAGGACATTCACGCTGTTGAGAAATCTATTCTAGCAGTCTCTAATTTGGGATTTTGGATGTATTCTATAGAAAGCAAGGAGTTTAGAAAATTCTCGAAGGTGCAGGGATTATCTGACGTGTCTATTACTGCCTCTATCTATATCCCCGAATTACAAAAAATTTGCATCGGCTACAAATCGGGCTTAATTGATATTATTGATTATCCTTCGTATTCTATTAAAAAGGTGTCTGAAATTCATTCGAAACTTATATATGGTTCTAAATCTATTAGAAATTTTGCATATGCCGATTCTCTATTATATGTTGCTACTGACTTTGGGCTTGTTGTATATGATGTTATTAAAAACTCCTTTATTACTACAACAATCATCGGTGAATCAGGAAATTATGAACCGGTTAACGATGTGGCGGTTGATGGGGATTCAATTGCAATACAAACAGATGGCACTATATATACTATTAACACAAAAAGTAATATTGCCGATATATCTTTATGGAACTCTATTTCTGATGTGACTCAAGATGAACAAGTGGATTATTCACTTGTTTTCTTTAATAATATACTCTATTATATATGGCAACATGAAAATGATAATTATTTAGATTCTCTATTTTATATTGAAAACAATCAATTGAAACCGCTTTCATTTCAGCCCGGAAATCTTAAATCTCTTTCGGTGCATAATAATAACTTGTATGTTCACTCAAAAAATAGCATTACCGTTCTTGAAAATGATTTGAATATTTTACATGAATACAATTTTTCGGGAGATACGGCTTCGAATTGGTATAATAGTATAACTGTCGATTATAATAATAAAATATGGTATACGGATCGTAATTGGGGTATTTCTTTGCTATCGAAAACAAATATGATTTACCCGAACGGATTATTGTTTAACGTAATAGCTGATTTACATTTTCGTAATAATGCATTATATTGTGTAAGTGGTGCTGCATATTTATATCATGTCGGAAGTTTTAGTGTATTAGTTTCGGGTAAATGGTATATTCATTATAACTGGCAAGCAAAAAACACCTTATCGGTATATGCTCTACCTAATGATGAATATTATTACGGAACATACGGTTGTGGTTTATTTTTCGGCACAAAATCATGGGAATTTGATTCGGTGTATTCTGACACAAATACGGTTATACAAGCACATCCTTCGAATGGGATGACGTATATTTCGGGAATTACATCTGACAGATATAATAATGTGTGGATTGCAAATATGTACTCTAACAAACCTCTCATTGTTAAAACTCCTCAAAATAAATGGTACGCTTACGAATTTCCAAACATTAGTTTAAGCGACATGCTAGTTCGCGAGATCTGCGTCGCATCGAACGGATATAAATGGGTTGCGGGTGTCAACAATAAACTGATAGTATTTTATGACAATAAAACATTAGACGATACATCTGATGATGATTTTGTAAGTATTCCCCTAGAAGATACGGAAGGAAAAATTGCTTCTCGTTCGACCTGTGTGGTTGAAGATAATTCGGGTAAAATGTGGATTGGCACAACTACCGGTATTGCAGTGCACACATATCCGAAAAGGGTGTTTTCGGACAAACAGAGCATTGCACGTATAAAAATGGAGATTGACGGTGAAATTGGTTATTTATTGAGTTCGGAATGGATTGCTGAGATTATAGTAGATGGTGCAAACAGAAAATGGGTTGCAACGCAAAGCTCGGGCGTCTTTTTAATTTCTGCTGATGGTTCCGAACAAATAGCACACTACACAAAAGAAAATAGCCCTCTCCCCTCTAACAATATATCAGCAATTGAAATTAATCGGAAAACCGGAGAAGTATTTTTTGGAACAAATTCCGGTCTTATTTCTCTCATGTCTGATGCCAAAGAAGGTGCTTTGGATAATTCTGATATGTATGTTGTGCCAAATCCTGTTCGAGAACTTTATTCGGGAGACATATATATATATGGAACAACTGCGAATGCTACTGTTAAAATAACTACCATAAGCGGAAAATTGGTGTACGAGGGTGTTGCTAACGGCGGCGTAGCTACATGGAATGGAAGAAATTTGTATGGCGAACGAGTAAATACGGGTATTTATTTAGTGTATGCAACAAACGAAGACGGCTCTGTAACAGGTATTACAAAGCTTTTGGTTGTTCACTAACAGACTCTATTCTAAGTTCTCTTTTTTTTCGATATTAAATTGTTTGATTCTAAAAAAATATTGAAGTACATTTGATGCCCGAATTAATTGATAGAAAGTAATGGAAAAACCTACTATTGCACTTGCGGCAGATCATGCCGGTTTTCATATGAAAGAACTTATTTTTAAGTACTTAAAAAAAGAAGGATATGATGTGAAAGATTTTGGGGCACACTCTGATGAAGATGTTGATTATCCTGATTTTGCTCATTTACTGGCATATGCAATTGAGAAAAATGAATATGATGTCGGATTTGTGTTTTGTGGCTCGGGAAATGGGGTAAATATGACGGTAAACAAACACCAAAATGTACGTGGGGGTCTTTGTTGGAACGAAGAAATTGCATTGCTTGTAAAAGCTCACAACAACGCTAATGTTTGTGCAATTCCTGCTCGATTTGTAACGGCAAATGATGCCTTGAAAATTGTAAAAACATACTTAAATACTGAATTCGAAGGTGGACGGCATGAGCGTCGTGTGAATAAAATTCCTCTTCCGAATTTACGTCCAAAACAATAATTCTATGGGTAACCCCACTCGTTCACAGTTTTTTATTGATGCTGAAAAAATAGCACATGATCTTTCTCACAGAAAAACGATACAGTTTAATATGGGAAAATATCATGCTGCCGTTAATTTTGGCAAAAGTCGATATCTGAATCTTAAAAAAACACGTGACCGTGCTGCTCAAATAAAAAAAGAGGCTCTCCAATCTTTACCCGATTATCTCGAACTATTTGAGAAAAATCATACGGCAAATGGTGGCACAGTACTCTGGGCTCGCACAGCAGATGATGCAATTGCTCAAATTATTGATATTTTGCAGGAACATGATGTTTCGTCTGTGGTGAAAAGTAAATCAATGACCACTGAGGAAATTGAAATTAACGAGCATCTGGAAAAAAATAATATTGAGTCAATCGAAACAGATTTGGGTGAATATATTGTGCAACTTGCCGGCGAAAAACCATATCATATTGTTACTCCGGCAATGCATAAATCAAAAAAAGACATTGCTCATTTGTTTCACGAAAAATTTAACACTTCAAAACAACTCACTGCAGAAGAATTAACAAGTGTTGCCCGTGAAAAATTACGACAAAAATTTGTAGACGCCGGTGCGGGTATTACTGGTGCTAATTTTATTTTACCAGATATTGGCGGTATTGCGGTAACAGAAAATGAGGGTAATGCAATAATGTCAACTTCTTTTCCAAAAATCCACATCGTTATTGCAGGTATTGAAAAGGTAATACCTTCATATAAAGATCTTGCATTATTTTGGCCACATCTTGCTCAACATGGCACGGGACAAGCAATAACTGTATACAATTCAATTTTTACCGGTCCAAAAAAAGAGACAGAGGCTCATGGTCCGGAAAAAATGTATGTTATTCTTCTTGATAACGGAAGAACAAATGTATACTCTCAAACTGATATTGATGTTTCACTAACCTGTATCCGCTGCGGTGCATGTTTAAATGTATGCCCGGTATATACAAACATTGGCGGCTACACTTACAATACGACATATCAAGGACCTATAGGAACGGTAATCACTCCGCATTTGCGTGATTTTGATTCATATGTGCATTTAAATTCTGCATGCTCTGTATGTGGCAGATGTACGGAGGTTTGTCCGGTAAAAATTCCTTTGCATGAACTTATTTTAAAAAACAGGCAATTGGCTGTGAGTGGGAAAAAAGTATCATTTTTCGAGAAAAATTTAATGTCTCTCTTTACCTATGCCGCATCAAACAGTTCTCGAATGGATATGGTAAGCGGAAATTTAAAAAACAGTTTCTTCTCATTATCCGGAAACCGTGTGTGGGGCGATAAACGAACATTTCCAAAATTTTCAAAAAAATCGTTTCGCAGTCTGTTTTTGAAAAAAAATCGTAAAAAATAATTGCGCACATAATTTTTCTTTTATATTTGTCGATTGAATAGGGGTGCCTAAAAAGGCTGAGATCAGACCCTCGAACCTGAACAGATTAGTATCTGCGGAGGAAATTCGAAACCTGTCTTTTCATATTAATGCTAGTCATTTACGTATTCCTATTCATATTTATTTAAAAATGTTTCATTTAAAAAAATTAGTGTATGAAAAGGTATGTATTAGGAATTATGAGTTTGATGTGTGGTATGTTTCTCTCGGCTCAACAATATTCTATTTCGGGAACGGTAACAAACGAATACGGTGAAACTCTCGCCGGAGCACATGTAGAACTTAAACCAACATATTTATTTAAGTTAACAGATTCGTCAGGAAACTACTCTTTCCCACGTCTTAATGAAGGTGAATACACGCTTGTTTTTTCCTATTTAGGCTGCAAAACGGTAAGCAAAACAATTCAACTTTCCGAAAATTCGGTTGTGAATGCACAACTGCCTATAGCTGTTTTTACCGAACCACTTGTGATTAGTGCTATTCGTGCCAAAGAAACCATGCCCTTTGCACAATCACAGATAAGTCGGAAAGAAATAAGTCGGCAAAATGTTGGAGAAGATGTGCCGTTTGTTCTCTCACTCACCCCATCAGTTGTTGCAACATCTGAAAATGGAACCGGCTATGGATACACCGGCATGCGTATTCGCGGAACAGATATGACACGTATAAATGTAACCGTAAACGGTGTACCCTTGAACGATGCGGAATCTCACGGAGTATTTTGGGTTAATATGGCTGATTTCACCTCATCGGTTGATAATGTGCAAATTCAACGTGGCGTTGGAACGTCAACCAATGGTGCTGCCTCTTTTGGTGCTTCGGTAAATTTTGAAACCCAAGGTCCTTCACAGGAACAATATGTACAACTTTCGTCTACGGTGGGCTCATTTAATACTTTTCAACGCATGATTTCCGGAGGAACGGGCATAATTGACAGCACCTTTGCTTTTTCAGCTCGATATAGCCGTTTAAATTCTGACGGATATGTGAAACGTGGGTTTTCCGATCATCAATCAATACATGTTTCGGGTGCATATTTTAAGAAAAAACACAGCCTACATGCAAATATCATGTTAGGAAAAGAAAAAACAGGTATAACCTGGGAAGGTATTTATCCCGAAATGTTGGATATTGACCGTAGATACAATCCGGCAGGAAGCTATACCGATGATACAGGAAACGAACAATTTTATGATAATGAAACTGATAATTATGAACAAAACCATTATGTATTGAACTATTCATGGGACATGACAAAGCATATTGACTTTACAGCTTCTTTACATACCACAACCGGTAAAGGCTACTATGAACAGTATAAAGAAGATGAAGCATTATCTGATTATGAAATGAATCCAATACAATTATCTGATTCTGTTTTTGTTATTGATAATTACACGCACATATTCCCCGATAGTCTCGTGTATGAAACCGACCTGATTCGCCAAAAATGGCTTGACAATGTATTTTACGGATATGTATGGGGCTTAACATATTCGAAAAACAAATTGAACATGAGTCTTGGTAATTCATATAATATTTATGACGGCGACCACTATGGATATGTAATATGGCAAAAATTTAATCCTGATGCAGAATCACACGAGTGGTACAGTAATAATGCCTTAAAAAAAGACTTTAATATGTTTGCGAAAGCACAATATTCTCTCACAAAACAGGTATCGGCATTTGCTGATGTACAATTCCGTGAAATTAAATACACCCTTTTGGGAACGGACGACGATACAAAAGAATTAGATGAGTCGTATAACTGGCAATTTATAAATCCAAAAATGGGTTTACATTATACGATTGATAATAAAAGCAATATGTTCATATCATATGCATCTTCTAATAGAGAACCTGCAAGAAGCGACTTGCTTGACTCACGAGACACGGTAAAACTGACCCATGAAACATTGCATGATTTTGAATTCGGATATCAGTATTCTCGTGCAAAATATGCTTTTAGTATCAATCTATATAATATGTATTACAAAAATCAGCTGGTTTTAACCGGAAAAGTGAACAATGTTGGTTCAGCCCTCAAAGAGAATGTGCCGGAAAGTTACCGTCGTGGTGTTGAATTGATTGCTGCGCTTCGTCCATATAAAGAAGTTGAATGGAACGGAAATATGACATTATCAAAAAATAAAATCACAAACTATGTTGAGTATGCCACAAATGATGACAAAAACTGGGAAGAACAAACAATCATCACCGAACGTGGCACAACAGATATTTCATATTCGCCAAGCCTTGTTGCCACAAATGCATTTCGTATATATCCGCACAAAAACATGTCGTTTGGCTTTATTAGTAAATACGTAGGCGAACAATATGTAGATAACACAAGTAGTGAAGAAAGAAAACTTGATGCATATCTGTTTCATAATTTTTATTTTCAATATGCATTTCCATTTTCAGATTCTCGAAAATTCACCATTCAATTTCACGTAAATAACATTACCGACGAAACATATCAAAGCAATGCATATGCAGGAAATTGGTACGAACAAGGTTCGGAGAAAACGTGGATGGTTGTGTTTCCTCAAGCCGGCATAAATTATATGTGTAAAATGACCTTAGACTTATAAGATGGCAGAAACAATTGCAACATGGCTCAGCACACATTGGATTGAATTGGCGGGAACGGTATTCGGTTTGGTTTTTATTTTTCTTGAAATAAAACAAGACATATGGTTATGGCCAATTGGCATAATTACCGCCGGATTTTATGTGATAGTGTACTATTATTCAAAATTTTATGCAGACATGTCCTTACAATTTTATTACATAGTTGTAAGCATTTACGGCTGGTATTGGTGGGTACACGGCACCAAAGAGCGGGCAGAAATTCCTGTTACACACACTCCCCGATTAGTACTCAGGAATGTACTTATTATTTCATGTATATTAATGGTAGCTTTGGGATATTTTTTAAAATACTACACCGACTCGCCCGTTCCGTGGGGCGATGCATTTACTACAGCATTTAGCATAACCGCAACTTGGATGCTTGCTCGAAAATACCTCGAACAATGGTTGTTTTGGATTGTTGTAAATGCCGTTTCAATTTATTTATATATTGAAAAAGAATTATATCCGACATCTGTCCTCTTTTTTGTATTTTTATCGCTGGCTATTGTGGGATATATACAATGGCGAAAAAGTATGAATTTAAGTCACAAAAATGTCTCGTTTTAATACTACTTCGAAATGTGTAATTGTGTGCGACGGAGAATTTCCCTCACATGCAATACCATTACAACTATTAGCGGAAGCCGAAACAATAATCTGTTGCGACGGAGCTGCCAATACCCTATTCGAAAAACACATACACCCCCATATTGTTATTGGTGATTTTGATTCCATTACCCCTGCGGTTAAAAAAGCATTTGCAGATCGTCTCCGGTACAATCCGGACGATTACACAAACGACCAGACTAAGGCAGTACATTGGGCAATAGAACAGGGGTTTTCCGAAGTAAGCATTTTAGCTGCAACCGGCAAACGAGAAGATCACACATTAGGCAACATCTCATTATTGGCAGAATACCGTGAACGCATTGATGTAAAGACCGTAACCAATACCGGCATATTCACCCCAATACTAAACTCAACAACATTTGATTCATGCAAAGGACAGCAAGTTTCAATTTTCGCCTTACATCCCAACATGCAGATAAGTTCAGAAAATCTTAAATATCCACTCAACAATGTGGTGCTCGATTCATGGTGGAAAGGTACGCTCAACGAATCTCAATCCGAGACATTCAGTCTTCATTTTTCGTACGGAAAATGCATAGTTTTTCAAGGGTTTGTGATATAGGTTGTGAGGAGAAAGTGAAATGGGCTATAATGTATAAACCATACAAAACGGCAAAACCGGTAATTAAAAACCAGAAAATTTCAAATATCGAGTAAACCTATATGTCACCACAAAGAATAAGGCAGATGCTCAAAAAAAAATCTTACTTCTCATAATAATCCACAACACGCTTTTGAGTTGAAGCTTGCCCCTTCGATGGGTTTATGTGTTTTTCTATCCAATTTCCGTGTGTATCGAAGCTGTAAGTGTAGAGTGTGGAATCCGAAACTTCACCTAACCAATAATTACACATTTTGGTTTGTAATGGTATGCTGTGAAAAACTTCAAAATATCGTTTTCGCAACAACATACTGTTACTATTGTCGTATTCGGTTATTTCCTTAATTTGTCCCTTATCAGTTAATGCATATTCAAAACGACGTTCAAAAGCTGCCATTGACGAAGAATGTTCTTCTGCGATTTTTTTTCTGTTGTCATCATATTCGTATCGCCATTCGTACTGAAGTTTATGATAGGGGTCAAACAACTGACTGAGAATATGATTCCCGTCCTCATCGTATACATATTTCATGTAATTTGAAAATGTACCCTCTGAATTAAATTGTTTAATCATCGTTAAGGTTGTGTCCTTATATATATACGAACGAGTATTTTGCAACACCATATCTTGAGTAAAGATTTTCACTTCTTTCACCTGCAAATCTTCATCATACACATACTCTTCAAAAGAACCATTTTGCTTTTTATTGAGTATTTTCCCTATTTGGGTAAACAGCACTTTGGTGTGAGCAGCATCATTATCATTCAGATAACTAACCGACTTCACCGGACCGTGAACCTCATACATATCATACTCTGTTTTTACTCCTGCAGTGGGAGAACAAGAATACATGCCACACATGCCGGCACATAAAATACTCATAAAAAAAGCTTTTATCTTCATATCTTTCAGTAAAAAAGTTTCAGACAAATGTACGGAATAAGATTATACTCCCCTATATTTGTCGAAAAAAAATGTTTGAAGCACTTTCTCTCGGCGGAACAATTATCATAATTATTTCTATACTATTTGTGGGTATGGCAAAAGCGGGTATTGCCGGAGCGGGAACAGTAGTTATTCCGGTACTTGCTGCGGTATTGGGAAGCAAACCTTCAGTCGGTTTTTTGCTGCCAATATTATTATTTGCAGACATTATTGCCGTCATTTATTACAAACGAACAGCCCACTGGCGAATTCTTTTCTCCATTTTACCCTGGGCACTTGTGGGCATTGGTGCGGCTACGCTTATTGGCACACATCTATCGAACAATCAATTCAATATTGTCTTATCAATCATAATTATTGTTGGGGTTATTCTCACAATTTTACGCGATAGATACAATATTGGAAAAAACGCACCAAACCACTGGGCTTTTGCGGTCGTTATGGGTTTTTTGGCCGGTTTTACCTCAATGCTGGGGAACGCTGCCGGACCAATAATCACAATATTTTTACTCTCACTTTACCTCAAAAAAGAAGCGTTTGCCGGGACACGAGCATGGTATTTTTTCATCATGAATATGATAAAAATCCCCCTCCACATTTTTGCTTGGCACACAATTACTCACGAAAGTTTTATGTCGGGACTCAGCCTTTTTCCCATTGTTATTGTTGGCATGATTCTCGGGTTTTGGTTAATTAAAATTCTTCCCGACCGAGTGTATCGATACATTCTTCTGAGTTTGACCATTCTTTCAGCTTTTATTTTGATTTTCAAATAGTTTCTATTTTCACAAATGATGATTTCAAATTCTTTGCGACCTTGCGGCTTTGCGAGAAAAATCAGCAACAAATTCTCGTGACGGGAGTCGAGGATACAGCAGTAAAAAAACCGGCATCGCCCGCAGGTTCTGACAGCGTTGATAGAAACTAATTACATTCATAGGGATTACCACGTTCATAATTGTGTTTATAATAAATATACGAAAAAACATATACAGTTAAAAAAAATTCGTATTTTTGAACAGTATCCTATAAAATACTTGTATTATGAAAAAAATTAATCTTTTAGCAATTTTTATTGCATTACTTGTAACGTCTCATTCTTTTTCACAATTATCGAATCAAGAATATGTTAAAGCCGGTTGGATGACTGGTCGTATGTATGGGGGGAACCGTTCGGGTAACGGACCAAACTGGTTAATAATGACCTATGGCAGAGGCTACGATTTTGTGAAAGACGCTGACGGGGCTCACAACTTAGTTGGCGGATGGCACGATTGCGGTGACCACGTAAAATTCGGACAAACACAATTTTACGCCGGATATATGCTTTTATTAGGGTATTCTGCTTTTCCCGCAGGATATGACGATTTCTACTCCGCAGACTACAGTGGGTATGAAAGTTCAGGAAATTTTTCATTTGAAGGAGGTGCAGGTACACCAAACGGTATTCCCGATATTTTAGATGAAGTAAAATATGCAACTGATTATTATATTAAATGTATACCGAACGGTTCAACCTTTTACAGCCAAGTTGGTAATGGTGATTATGATCACAGAAACTGGGTAACTTCGGTTACTATGGCGAGTTATAGCAACAACGAAGGTGGAGAAGCAGACGGATCCCGTGTCATTAAAAAAAATCCTAACGATGCATCTATGGTTTCCTTTGCTGGGGCTACATTGGCATTGATGTCTCGAATGTACCGTCATTTTGACGATGCATATGCTGATGAATGTTTACAATATGCAGAATATGCATATGAATATGCATCAGCACACAAAACAAATTCTGGAGGAGGCACAATTACCGGTAGTTTTTACGGAGCAGACAATAAATGGGAAGACAACTATGTATGTCTGCTTGCTGAATTATACTGGGCAACAGGAGATGAAGCATATAAAACAGAAGCATTAAGTTATTCAGCAGATATTACGGTCCATGGCTGGGTTCTCGATTACGAAAACAGCGACGACCTTGCAGCATATGCCTTAGCAAAATTAGGCGACAGTCATGGTGAGTCTGTGTTGAATACAATTTGCACTAATTATAAAAGTGCTGCTAATGGGGACGATGTTATGGAAGTAGGAAGTGACTGGGGAAGATTACGATATACTGCCAGTGCAACTTTTGTGCTCGCATTGCAACATGCCTACAACAACGACGGCACAATACATTCAGCATTACAGGGCTCTATCGACTATATACTTGGAGCCAACAGTGCAAATCAGTCTTTTGTAGTTGGTTTTGGTTCAAATTCACCACAACGACCTCACCACAGAAATGTATATATGAATGATAATCAAAACTACAATATACCAACGAAAAATCAACAACAGGGATACCTTGTCGGTGGAACATTTGACCCCTATTCTTTTCCTGATAATATTGACGATTTTCAAACAAGTGAAGGGGGAATTGATTACAACGCAGGACTTGTGGGAGCATTAGGATATATTAATTCTATTCTTTCTCCGGTTGACCAATCAAAATTTGGATTTCAAGATTGTAATAGTCCCGATTTAGGCGACAATAAAAGTCTCTGTGGTGTTGGAACAATCACACTCGACTCACAATTACCCACAACAAACCGCACATTTTCGTGGGATAAAGACGGAACAAGCCTTTCAGAAAACGGACCAAGCTTAAGTATTTCTACCGGAGGAACATACACAGTAACTGCGGACTCATCTGGATGTGTTACCAGCGATATTATTGCTATTAGCGATGAAATACCCGACATAAACCTTGGTGAAGACCAAGTTATTAACGGGACAATAACACTTAACACTCAGGTTTCGGGTGATGTTCTCACCTATTCATGGACAAAAAATGGAAGCACACTACCTGACGACACACAATCAATTAGTGTTTCTGAGTCGGGAACATATGGCGTTACGGTAAGTGGAATCGGTTGCACAAGCAAAAGTGATGAAATTATTTTATCTGCACCTCCTGCTCTTGTTCAAACGACAAGTGCTATTTCAATTGATGGCACAAAAGATGCCGTATATACTAACGGTACAGCTTTAGAATCATTTTTAGCTGGCACACCAACAGCGACAAGCCTCTCTGGAGAATGGAGTGGCATGTGGGACAACTCAAATGTATATATCTTTATTTCTGTAACCGATGATGCTCTCTATAACGATTCCGGCGAAACATGGTATGAAGATGATGGCATTGAAGTTTTTATTGACGGAGACAATAGTAAAAGTACTGCTTATGACAACAATGATTTTCAATGGGGATTTGTTTGGGGTGGCTCTCTCTATGCGGGCAGCAATAATTCAGCTAATTCTACTACTGGTATCGTGTACGAAATTGTACAAACTGCAAACGGATATAATTTAGAAATATCGATTCCATGGAGTACAATCGGTGTTACTCCGGTTGTAGGGAATTTCATTGGTTTTGACCTTGGAATAAATGATGATGATGATGGTGATGCTCGCGAAAATAAAATAGCATGGTACATGACATCCGATGACGGATGGCAAAATCCGAGCATATTAGGCGAACTTGAACTTGTAGAAACAACGGAAGTTCTTTCAAATCAAACAATTTCGTTATCAGCAGGCTGGAATTTAATTTCTTTTAATGTGTTACCGGCAGATAATTCAATTGCTTCTGTTTTCGCAAGTGCAGATGTGTCTATTATAAAAAACAGTGATGGTTTTTGGATGCCAACACAAGCAGAACAATTTAATAGTTTAC
>JAQICB010000096.1 GCA_027858745.1 Bacteroidales bacterium | reverse complement strand
AATAGCTCGCTATTATTCAATAATTTGCCTTGATAAACAGCTTTTTATATCAACCGAGGACAAAGGACGAGCTCAGCGGAGCTAATCTGAACTCGAAAAATTACGTCGAACTCAGGTTTAAATAAACAAGAAAATAAAATTTTTCGTATACGCATAAAAAAACCGAAGAATGTTCTCTTCGGTTTTTTTGTGTATTATAATCTGAGATAAAAACAGGTTTTTATACTGTCGGTAATTCTCCTAATAATTTTTTGATTTTCTCTTCTAGTTTTTTTGTAACGGGAACTAATGGTAAGCGAACATCATTACCCATTATACCTAATTCTTTGAGAGCTGCTTTTACGCCCGACGGACTGCCTTCTTCGAATAAGCTGTCGGTAAACTCAATTAATTTCAGGTGAAGAGCCAAGGCATCTTTGAAATTATTGCTTTGAGCTAATCCTATCAATTTCGAATAGTGTGCAGGAATCGCATTTGCTGTTACTGATATTGCTCCGTTAGCACCCAATGCTAAATGGGGTAAAATAAGAGAGTCGTCTCCGCTTATCAGAAGAAAATCTTCCGGAACACCTTTTTTAATATAGGTAAATTGTTCAATAGAAGATGATGCTTCTTTAAGACCAATTACCTGAGGGATTTCCTGTGCAATTCGTATAACAGTTTCAGCCTCTAAATTACAGCCGGTTCTGCTTGGTACATTGTACGCAATTACCGGAATGTCACTTGCCGATGCAATAGCTTTATAATGTTCAAAAATACCCTCTTGGGTTGGTTTGTTATAATAAGGGACAACCGAGAGAACAGCATCGCATATTGATGCATCCATTTCTTGAACGTTTTGTACTATTTCTGCTGTATTATTGCTACCACAACCTACTACCAATGGCAGTTTTTTCTGAGTGAACGATGCAATAAAAGACAATACATCTTTTTTCTCTTGGTCGCTTAAGGTTACCGGCTCACCGGTAGTGCCAAACACAACCAAAAAGTCTACTCCGCCTTCAATTGTATGTGTAAGCAGTTTTTCTAAACTCGAATAGTCTACTTGTTTTTCTGTTGTAAAAGGAGTAACAAGTGCAACTCCTGTTCCTTGTAATTTTTTTTGAATCATACGTATTTAAGATTTCTTTTTTGAAACTTGAATCATCGACAAATATATAAGAATTTGTGATAAAAAAAAGTCTATTTGTGTATCCTTTCTTATATCAATCATTAAATCATGATTTTTTTGCTCCTCAGTAAATCGCCCCACAATATACTCTGCGTGCGATAATGCGGTTATATAATTGAATGGATATGCGTCTTCTAAACTTAAATCAATAACAATATCATATTTTGTAGTGATAAAATTAATAATGTAATGTGATTTTGCAATACCAAACATATTAAAATCTTTTTTAGAAAAATAGTGAAATCCGGTTTGGTCTTGAAAAGCTGTGAGTAGTTCCCTTTTTTGAATAAATGCTAATGTGTCAACTTTAATATTGTGTGTGTGTATGAGTGTGTCTACAAATTGCACAACAGCTTTGTGAGTGTCTTGATCGGATGCATCGAATATAACGCCAATCTTTTGTGCTGAGCTAAGATTATGCACACGAGTCGATCGTTCAATCTTTTTTGATTTAAACGGTAAAAGCATTGATCCGAAGAGCTCTCGTATATATCCGATTTTTTTCATACTGCAATATTACAAAAAACAAAAGAGTTGTTACTGCTTAAGAAAAAAAATATCAATACTTTTGTCAATAATTGTAAAGATATTGTATCAATTGAAGACCACATATGTGTAATCTTGGTGTTACAATATATATTGTATAATAAAAAAGTATGAATATGAAAATTGAAAAAAATGCAGTTGTATCATTAACCTACACTCTTAAGCAAAATTCTGCTGATGGTGAGTTGATTGAAACCTGCGACGCATCTCGTCCTTTAGAGTTTATTTATGATAATGGCGTAATGATTCCCCATTTTGAGCAGCATATTAAAGGGCTTGAAGATGGTGGTTCTTTTGAATTTACTTTATCGCCAGAGGAGGCTTATGGGCAAGTAAATCAGGATGCTATGGTGAATGTGAGTAAAGATATTTTTGTAATTGACGGTCAATTGCGAGAAGATTTACTTGAAATCGGAAAAATTATTCCGATGAGAAATGACGAAGGACAACCTTTAAATGGTATGGTACGCGAGATAAAAGATGATACAAACGAAGTATTGTTAGATTTTAATCATCCACTTGCAGGAAAAACCTTGCATTTCTCCGGAAAAATTGAATCTGTTCGTCCGGCAACTGAGGAAGAATTGAAAGAAGGACTTCAGTCCGAAGGTTGCGGATGCGATGATTCCGATGGTAACTGTGATGACAATAACGGTGCTTGTGGCTCCGGTTGTGGCTGTAATTAATACAGTTTCTTAACAGATAACGTAATAAAAAAAGCATTCTATAAAGAGTGCTTTTTTTTTTGAATTAATCGCGGGGTTTGCAATTAGTGTCTGTCCATAATATCAATCTGAACCTAAAAAATTACATCGAACTCAGGTTTCAAATATAGAGATTGCCACACACCACTGCGTTTCGTTCGCAATGACATGGTTGTGCACAGGCAGTTCTTTTTGGATGATAATTAAATTAATATCTGATATCTTTTATCTGCGAACTTGTATTGTCGACTTGTTACCAAAATAGAGGAGCGGATTAGTTGCCAAACTTATAATTATTTATGTTTTTTTTGATGCATTATTGCTTCACGAATAATCATTGGTAACTTTTTACTAAGCTTTTGTTGTGGAACACACCAATAATGCTCCTTATGTTGAAGGTATTGACCTAAATATAGCTGTTCAGACTGTCCCGGTGTTGGCACCAGTATCGCTTTTAATTTTAGATTTTCGTAATCCATTATGGAACTATATCCGGCACGCGAAATAATTATTTTTGAACCACAGAGAAACTTGTTGATTTCTTCATTTGTCGCAAATGTTTGAATGCGGCAATTACCTATGTGAGTAAAATTATTTTTTGAAGCTACAACTCCTCGCACAATGCACGATTTATATGGTAATTGCGGTAAAATTGCCCGTAATTCTTTTTCGAAAATTGTTCGTTGCGGTTCGGGACCGGAAATAATTGCAACCACATCATATTCCATGGGGCAATTTGTTAATTCTCGTCCGGAAAGTGGACCAATGTAATGCATGTTAGGAACACTCCAGCTATGAGAAAGAATTCCCGATAAGTTTTTTGTGCCTTCGTAATCAGGAATCCAGCATTCATCGAATTTTGAAATCATAATTCTGTTAATCATGAAAAAGCTGTATTCAAATAAACGAAGGCAGAGGGGTAATCGCACACGAATTTGATGGGTGATAAATACATTTTTGCATAATTTACTGTGCATACCAAAGCGATTATCCGAAATAATCAAATCGGCATTGTGTTTTTGTACGAGCTCGTCTGCAATTAAAACTTCTTTGTTTTTTACGATGACCGATTTTGGAATTTGGAACAATAATTTAAGCATTGTCCAAAATTTATTTTTTCCGTAGGCAATATTATATGCAGGAATTTCTTCTATGCTAAGATTTGGGAATTCTTGTCTCAACAATTCCAATGCTCTGCCCGAAGTTGCAATAATACAGGTATTGTTTTTTGCTAATTCTTTGATAATAGGAATACATCGCGTTGCATGTCCCAATCCCCAATCTAAAGGAGTTATGATTATTTTTTTCCCGGTAATTCGTGTTATTCTTCTATGCATATCAAATTATTTTATGATGAAACAGAAACCGGTATTCCCGATTGTTTAATTTTTTCCGCAATCTGTAAAAGAGTTTCCTGAGAAATTTGTTCAATCGAATCTATTGGAGTGTCTCGTTGAGTTGAATATACAATTACTTCGTGAGGATGAATGTGTTTGTATGCCGAAATGAGTGCATCAATTTCTTCATCTGTTGTGTTGTCAAATTCTTGTCCTTCATGTATACCTTTTATAAATAAGGTTTGAATTATCCGTTTTCCTTCGAATTTGCTCATATGATTTATAAAGTAAGAGAGCGAATGTTCGGTACCTGGCTGATTTATACTGTTCCTGGAAACGTCTATAGCAGAGTCTAACTTAAACATACAACGATCGACTTTATGTAAAGCCTTCATAATTTTTTCTTTGTGCATCATGGTAGCATTTGTGAGTACTACAATTTCTGCATTTGGGCAATACGTGTTTCGAATATCAATAACATCATCAATAATTTCTGCGAAATTCGGATGAATGGTCGGTTCTCCATTTCCTGCAAAGGTTAAAGCATCGGGGGTTGTATGTGTTGTTTGAAACCATTCAATCAGTGTTTCTCTGATTTCTGTTCGTGTTGGAAGTTCTTCGATAATGTTTTTTGTAGATTCGGGGGTAAATCCACATTCGCAATAGATACAATTATAATTGCAATATTTTATGGTTTTGGGCAATAAATTTACTCCTAAAGAAACACCCATCCTGCGACTATGCACGGGGCCAAAAATTATTTTATCAAATAAAAATGTCGCCATATCTTTGTATCAAAATTATTATAGCAAATGTAAAAATAAAAACGAATATTCGAACTTTCGATGCAGAGTATTTCATTATTTCATCTTTCGAGTCTTTCGAACAGTACTATTGCATTTTTTTTGATGTGATAATTCTAAAAATTCTTTTTCTTTGTGCAAAATTGTAAAATATAAGTATATGGATTTGGTTTTTGCAACGAATAATCAGCATAAAATCACCGAAATTTCGAGTATTATCGGTGATTCAATACCTATTCTCAGTCTTAATGATATTAAGTGTTTTGACGAGATTCCTGAAACAGGGGACACTCTCGAAAAAAATGCTGTACAAAAAGCACGCTATGTTTTTGATAGATATGGGCATAATGCTTTTGCCGATGATACCGGTTTGGAAATTGAAGTGCTAAATGGTGCTCCGGGAGTTTATACTGCTCGCTTTGCCGGATCCAAATGTAGCCCTGCAGATAATATTCGAAAAACTTTACAGGTTTTGAGTGGTGAAACTAACCGAAAAGCTCGGTTTCGAACGGTTATTGCGTGTATTATTGATAATACTGAGTATCTTTTTCAAGGCTCTGTTGGTGGAGCTATTGCGGAGGAAATAATGGGTGAGGATGGTTTCGGATACGACCCGATTTTTATTCCTGATGGCTATACGCAATCATTTGCACAAATGCCAATGTCCGAAAAAAATAGTATAAGTCATCGTGGTAGAGCTACAGCAGAATTTTTAACTTTTTTACGGGGATTCTTAAAATAGGTGATTTTTTATAAATAAAAAATGTATATTTGTTTGATTAAATGTAAAGTTTCACCACGTTGTTAATGGAAAAACTTCCCCCTTCCTTTGCGAAGTGGAGCGTAGCGGAACGAAGCAAAGGAAGGGGGAAGTATCACTATAAATGATAACTTGCTTAATTT
>JAQICB010000092.1 GCA_027858745.1 Bacteroidales bacterium | reverse complement strand
GGTTCGCTGATAGCTATGCCTTCTCGTCCATTATTAAAAATATCGGGTACATTGGTTGCCGATGCATGGAAGAAAAACGATTTGCAAACCATTAAAGATATTTATTACAAAAGCTGCCTCAACCAATTAATTATTGGTGGATTTTTGTTCTTGGGTATATGGGCGAATATTGACAATATTTTGATTATTTTGGGCGATGATTATGCCGACGCCAAATGGGTAATCTTTTTTATAGGGCTTGGGTATTTGGTGGATATGGCTACAGGGGCGAATGGACATGTTATTGGATTGTCGAAATATTATAGGGTTAATTTAGTTTTTATAGGTATTTTGATTGCTTTGACCATTACGTTAATGTATTTATTGATTCCATTATGGGGAATAGTGGGGGCAGCCATTGCCATAGCAGCATCGCTATTAATTAATAATTTGATGCGGTATTTGTTTTTGCTATGGAAATATAAAATGCAGCCATTTAACTGGAAGTTTTTAGTAGTTATTGGATTTTATATCCTTGTTTATTTTATATTGCTAATGATACCAGAGTTGACATTGTTGTTAGATGTAATATTACGGGGAAGCCTGATTGTTATAATTTCATTTGTTTTTATTTTAGCGTTCCCTGTTTCAAGAGACTTAAGGAATATTATCAGGAAGATTGTGAAAAAAATGTTTTCATAAGGTTACAAAGTATTGATTCTTGATAGACATAAAACAATTGATTAACAATTTTTGTAAAATTTTGATTAGAGTTAGATGCTTCCAATTTTCAATTTTCAAATCTTATCAATATCTTTACTGCATAGCTTTTCATTGTTTTAAACTTAAATTTTTATAATAGGTTAAAGTTATGATTTAAGGTTAGGAAAGCATATAATATTGAAGTCTCATAAATTATTAGATAATAATGAAAGTACTAATACTCGCAGGCGGCCTCGGATCCCGTCTTTCAGAAGAAACAACCCTCAAACCCAAACCAATGGTTCAAATTGGTGGTAAACCAATCCTTTGGCACATCATGAAAATTTATTCGCATTATGGTTTTAATGAATTTATTATCATGTGTGGATACAAAGGTTACCAGATAAAGGAGTATTTTGCCAATTATTACCGGCATATGTCAGATATGACCATCGATATGGAAAACAATACCATTACACACATTGCACCACACGCTGAACCCTGGAAAGTAACCCTTATCGACACAGGTTTAGAAACTTTGACGGGTGGCCGTATCAAACGGGTGCAAAAATATGTTGGCAACGAACCGTTTATGCTTACCTATGGCGATGGTGTTTCAGATGTTAATATTCCCGAATTAATTGATTTTCATAGAAAACATGGCAAAGCAATTACGATGACTGCCGTGCAACCCGAAGGCCGTTTTGGTTCACTGCAAATTACCAACGATAACAAAGTGTCTTCGTTTCAGGAAAAACCCAAAGGTGATGGAAGCTGGATAAATGGTGGCTTTTTTGTTTGCCAGCCCGAAGTATTTAACTTCATTACAGGTGGTGATAAAACTATTTTTGAACGGCAACCACTTGAAGATCTGGCTAAAAAAGGGCAACTATTTACCTATAAACACAGTGGTTTCTGGAAACCAATGGACACCTTGCGCGATAAAACCCAACTCGAAGAAATGATTGAAGCTAATACCGCTCCATGGATTAAGTGGTGATAAATGCGAATTGCACAAATTAATACGAAACGAAGCTCAGCGCTAGTTAATTACATGAATAGAAAATGGAGTTTAAGAAAATATATAACGGTACTTTTCTGAATAAAAGAGTTTTAATGACCGGCCATACAGGTTTCAAGGGGTCATGGTTATGTTTATTACTCAATAAGCTGGGGGCTGATGTGTATGGTTATGCATTGGATCCTCCAACAAATCCAAGTCTGTTTGTTGAAGCCGGCATTGAAAATGTAATGACATCTTTTATCGGTGATGTTAGGGATTTAGATCATCTTCAAAAAGTATTTTCTAAGGTACAGCCCGAAATTGTAATCCACATGGCTGCCCAACCGCTCGTGCGCAACTCGTATAAAATACCGGTCGAAACGTATGCCATTAACGTGATGGGGACAGTAAACCTGCTTGAAGCTTGCCGTAATACACCTTCGGTTAAGGCTGTTGTAAATGTTACTACCGATAAATGCTACGAAAACCAGGAATGGCACTGGGGATATCGCGAAAATGAACCCATGGGCGGCTACGATCCTTATTCAAACAGTAAAGGATGTTCTGAACTGGTAACGTCAGCTTATCGCAACTCTTTTTTCAATCCAAATGAATACGAAAAGCATGATGTGGCTGTTGCTACAGCCCGTGCCGGCAATGTTATTGGTGGCGGCGATTGGGCCGGCGACCGGCTGATACCTGATTTTATACGTGCCATCTCAAATGGCGAAAAAGTAAAAATCCGCAGTCCGTATGCAATACGGCCATGGCAGCATGTGCTCGAACCCCTGAACGGTTACCTCACCCTTGCTGCAAAATTATATAACGAAGGTGCTGCTTATGCACAAGCCTGGAACTTTGGCCCCGACGATAATGATGCATGCAATGTTAAATGGATTACCAAGACCATCTGTGAATTATGGGGCGAAGGTGCTTCGTTTGAAATCGACAGCAACCCACAACCACACGAAGCCAATTACCTTAAACTCGATTGCTCAAAAGTTAAGGCAGAGTTAGGGTGGTATCCCAAGTGGAACATTGAAACCACGCTAAAATCAATAGTAGATTGGAACAAAGCATATTTAGCAGGTAAAAACATTCGTGTAGCAACCATCAATCAAATTGAGCAATACTATTCGTGAAATTCGTATATATTCGTAAAAAAGATATCATGTTAGCAATAAAAGCAAATTATCAAAACGGGAAAATTACCCTGCTCGATGCTATACCGGAGAAGGTAAAAAGAGCAAGGCTAACCATTGTTATTGAACCCGATGAACAGGAAAACGAAACAATTCCTGCACAGGAATTTAAAAGCACGTCCATGACTAGTGAGGCTGATTTTGAAGCTATTGGGATGAATGAGTTTTTTAACAACGAAGACGACAAAAACATAAACTGGGAGGATTATTTTGGACTCAAATAATTTCAATGTTGGTGAAATCATACTCATCGATTTCCCCTATTCTAATCTCAAAGGTTCGAAGTACAGACCAGCATTAATTGTTGGAAAAACCGACTTTCAGGATGATTTAATTGTAGCCTACGTAACAACCGAGATCGAATCGTATGTTTGGAGCGAATATGCCGTAAAATTCAACCAAAAACATTTACAAAGCGGAATAATCAAACAAGAAAGTTTAATCCGTTGCGACAAAGTTATATCCATTAACCCGCAGCGTACTTCTGTCCGCACGGTTGCAAACCTCAAAAAAACAAAAATAACCGAAATTCTTCGCAAAGTGGCACTAATTAGTGTTAACGGCGCTATGGCAACAACGCACCAAAAAAGCCAATTCATTCCCGGTAAATCAAAGGTCAACTATGCCGGCCGTGTGTTCGATTCAAAAGAAATCTACAATGCCGTGGAAGCATCTTTAGATTTCTGGCTTACCGAAGGGAAGTTTTCAGAAGAGTTCTCTGATAAAATTGCCGATTTTCTTGATGTTGAAAATGTTTTGCTTACCAATTCCGGTTCTTCTGCCAACCTTCTGGCTTTTTCAGCCCTTACATCCGAAAAACTAGGTGAGAAAAGGTTGAAACCCGGCGATGAAGTAATTTCTGTGGCCGCCGGTTTCCCGGCAACGGTTACGCCCATAATTCAATATGAACTGGTTCCGGTGTTTGTAGATATAGATATTCCAACTTACAACATTGATATTGAGATGATGCGCAAAGCCATTACGCCCAAAACCCGCTGCATCTTTTTAGCGCATACACTTGGTAACCCGTTCAACATTGATGCAATAATGGCGTTGGCCGAAGAGCATGGCCTTTGGGTAATAGAAGACAACTGCGATGCTTTTGGGAGTGAATACCGCGGCAGAAAAACAGGTAGCTACGCCCATCTGTCAACCATATCCTTTTACCCTGCCCACCACATAACCACAGGAGAGGGCGGCGCTATATGCACCAACGACCCGCAACTGGCGCAACTGGTACGTGCATTCCGCGACTGGGGCCGAGATTGCTATTGCGCAGGGGGCGAAAACAATACCTGCGGAAAACGTTTTTCACAACAATTTGGCAACCTGCCTTTTGGCTTCGACCATAAATATGTATATTCCGAAATTGGGTACAACCTTAAAATGACCGACATACAAGCAGCCATTGGTGCCGCACAAATCGATAAATTACCACATTTCTGTGAACGGCGTAAAGAAAACTTTAAGGAGTGGACACGCATTTTTACGAAGTATTCTGACTACTTTATTTTACCCGAAGCAACCGAAGGCTCAGATCCTGCATGGTTTGCATTTATCTTAACCTTAAAAGAAAACGCACCGTTCACACGCGATGAGCTTACTGCACATTTAAATGCCAAGCTCATCGAAACCCGCAACCTTTTTGCGGGCAACATGACTAAACAACCCGGCTTTATGAATCGAAACTACCGCATTTCCGACAACCTGAACAACACCGATTACATCATGAACAATACTTTTTTCCTTGGTACCTATCCAGGGCTAACGGATGATATGTTCAAATATGCTGAAGAAGCTATTGATAAATTTGTTCAAAGCAAAATTTAGTGCAAATCAAAAATTAAATTCATGCTTGCAAAAAAATACAAATCAGAAATTGTTTCCATACAAAATCCATTAGACGGAATATATACTTTAGAGTTTAAAACGCTTGGCAGAAAATACAAGTATTATCAAGGTCAATTTCTTCACCTTGCAATTGATAGTGAATATGATAGTGTCGGGCAATGGCCGGAATCAAGATGTTTCTCCATACAAAGTAACCCTGATGAAGAGAATATTAAGATAACATATGCGGTAAAAGGCTACTTTACTTCACTAATGAGAGATACTCTTAGTGAGGGAGATGAGGTGTGGCTTAAACTCCCCTACGGCGATTTGTTCCAGCAACCACACAAAAAACAAAACACTGTTTTCATTGGCGGGGGAACAGGCATCACCCCTTTCCTCTCGTTATTTACACACGAATCTTTTAATGAATACACTAATCCCCGGATATACATAGGTTTCCGTTCCAAAGAGTATAACATTTACAATGAGGAACTAAACCGAATGATACAAATTAGGAGCGAAACATTGGCTCCTGAGCTTATCGAAGGGAATTCATCAGGATTGTTATCGGGATTCGTGAAATCATATTACGAAGATAGAGACGGCATACTCAACATCGAAAAAATATTCGAAGAGAACAGCCCTGAATCGAACTATTTTATCTCGGGGCCACCGGCAATGATTAAGAGCTTTAAAAACACTTTAATTGAAAAAGGCGTTCCAACTGAAAACATCCTAACCGATGACTGGGAATAAAATTTGTGAAATTCGTCCTAATAAGGATAATCAATAATTAAAAAAATGAACATACTCATAACCGGCATTAACGGCTACCTCGGCAGCAACATAGCCAAATCGCTTACTGCAAATCATAATATCATTGGCCTCGAATACTCATTAGAAAATTTGTACCGGCTCCAAGGCTGTGATTTCAAAGTTTATTCCGTTGAAAACGGAGTTCCCGATGAATTATTTGCAGAAAATACAATTGACACCATCATTCACACAGCAACCTTCTATGGCAGGCAAAACGAAGCTGTAAAAACCATTGCAAACGCCAACCTGTTCATTCCTTTTAATTTGTTGGACAAAGCAATAAAAAATGATTGTAAAACTTTTATTAATACCGATACCGTTCTCGACCGTTTTGTAAGCACCTATGCATTAACCAAACGGCATTTCCAGGAATGGTTATATTTGCGCCGCAACGAGATAAAAATGATAAACATGCAACTGGAACATTTTTATGGACCGGGTGCACCGGAAACAAACTTTATTACAGCCATGATAAAACGTTTGAAACAAAACGAACCGGTTATTGACCTTACTGCGGGTGAACAACAACGCGATTTCATCTACATTGATGATGTGGTGTCAGCCTATCAAACCGTACTAAACAAACAACCACTCCCCAAGTCATATAGCGAGTTTCAGGTATCAACCAAACAACTTATAAGCATCAATGAATTGTTGAAGACCCTGAAAGAGCTAACCGGCAGTAAATCAAAACTTAACTTTGGCGCCATACCATACCGCGAAAACGAACTGATGCGTTCAGAAACAGACAATTCGGATTTAATTAAACTTGGATGGAAGCCTCAATTTACTATCCAGAAAGGATTACAAAATACTATATAAACAATTCGTTCAATTCGTATATAATGAGATATTTAATAACCGGCGGTTGCGGCTTTATTGGCTCCAACCTGGCAGCAGAAGTGCTAAAAAGAGGTGAAGAACTATTTGTTTTCGACAATCTATTTCGTTTCGGGAGCAGCCAAAATTTAGAATGGCTAAAAAAACAAGGCGAGTTTAAATACTACCCTTACGACATTCGCAACAACAACGATGTGGAAACGGTAATAAAAGAAGTAAAACCTGACTATGTATTCCACCTTGCCGGGCAAGTAGCCATGACTACCTCCATTGAAAACCCCAGGTTAGATTTTGAAGTGAATGCAATGGGCACTTTCAACCTTTTGGATGCCATACGAAAATATTCGTCCGAAACGGTTATACTTTATTCTTCAACCAATAAAGTTTACGGCGATTTTACTGATTTAACATTCGTGGAAACAGCTACAAGGTATGTATGCAAAGAATACTCCAATGGCTTTCCTGAAGCGATAACCCTAGATTTCCATTCACCTTATGGTTGCTCAAAAGGAGCTGCCGATCAATATCTTCGTGATTTTAACCGAATTTACGGTCTAAAAACCATCGTTTTTCGTCATTCATCTATGTATGGCAGCAACCAACATGCTACATTCGACCAAGGGTGGATAGGATGGTTTTGCCAAAAAGCTTTGGAAATTAAAAATGGTAAAGCCATGCAACCTTTTACCATCTCGGGAACAGGAAAACAAGTTCGCGATGTATTGCATAATTCCGACGTTGTTAAATTGTACTTTGCTGCAAAAGATGTTAATGAGGCTTATGGACAAGCATTTAATATTGGTGGAGGTATTAATAACAGTTTGTCACTTTTAGAATTGTTTTCATTGTTGGAAGAAATGCTGAATATAGAAATGAATTTCAGACAAATTGAGTGGCGCGAAAGCGACCAGAAAGTTTTTGTAGCCGACAATAGTAAGATAAAGAATACTATTAATTGGAAACCCTTAGTACAAACAGAAATTGGTATTAGAAAAATGCTTGAATGGCTGAAATAAGTGTTTAATAATTAATCATCTGCAAGGACATTAGTGTATATTAAAAATAAATGTATTTATCTGTTAAAATATAAAGTATGAAATTATCAATATTACTTCCCACTTATAACCGAGAATATTTTCTGCTAAAGAACCTTAAAATGTTGGCCGGCTATATCAGCAAAGGAAGCCTTCAAGAGGAAGTTGAAATCGTGGTTTCAAACAATCAATCAACCGATAATACTGATGAAGAAGTTAAACTTTTTAAAAGGAACAATAAAGATATTCAAATTCAATATTTTCTTCAAAAAGAGAATATGGGACTCGAAAAAAACGCACTTTTTGTCTTAAAAGAAGCAAAAGGTGAATATGTAATGTATTTGGGTGACGATGATTTTATAAAATACGAATATTTATTGGGTTGCTTAAAATATGTACATGAAGATGAATCAATTAATTGTATTATCCCATCTAATACAAAAATTGATGTAAATGGGAACAAACTGCAAGGTGGTAGGGACATAGATTTACCCATTACAATTAGAAATCCGGGATTCAAAAATTGCTTGATAAATTCTCAACGAGGACATCAACTAAGTGGATTATTATTTAAAAAGAGCAATGTATATAACATGTACAAAGAGTTTGGAGTAAATAATATTTATCCATTTGTTTTTTTTGTTGCGTATTCCTCCCTTTTTGGTAAAACTATTCTTTTTACAAAATACCCGGTTAAAATAACAGCAGCACCACAAACGAATAAAGATTGGAGTTATGGTAAAGATGAATTAATTAATGATATTTTTGATAATTATAAAAAACTGCCTTTATCATATTTAAAAAGGACAAGATTGCAAATATACTTTTTTTACAAACAAAACTGGAGGTTATGTAAACATTTATTAATTAGTCCAAAGTCATTTATAATTACTTTTGTTAATATGTGGTTCTCGCGTAATTCAACTTTTCTTTTTAAATTGATATTTCCCTTACTGGTAACCTTTGTAGTGTTTAAAAGGTTGTTTAAAAGATTTTTGAGACTTATTAAACTTGTATAGTATATTAATTGATTTCTTACGATGCCAGAGTTAAAAATATGATAAAACCGAACCTTTTTATAATTGGAGCTTCAAAATGTGGCACAACCAGTTTGTGGCATATGTTAAATAATCACTCTGAAGTTTTTATGTCAACTCCTAAAGAGCCGTGGTTCTTTTCTTTTAGTAATTATAATGAACGCCTTGAATGGTATCTAAGCCTTTTTAAAAGTGCGAAACATAAAAAAATAATCGGTGAAGCATCTCCAATATATTCAGAAACTACTTTAATACCAGGTATTGCTGAACGAATTTATAATTTTAATTCAAAAGCTAAAGTTATTTATATTGTTCGGGAACCAATTAGCAGGCTCAAATCTGTATACAGTCAAACCTTATCTTCTGGGCATTGGCATAAAAAAATATATGAAAATTATACTGATATAGATGTTCCGATAATGCCTAAAAAATTTGAAAGGGCAATTTTTGAATACCCTCCTTTTGTTGAAGCTTGTAAGTATTGGACACATCTTAACAATTATCGTAATTTTTTCAATGATGATAATATATTGCTTTTGTTCTTTGAAGACCTGAAACAGAATCCGCAGGCTACATATGATAAAATATGTAATTTCTTATCGATATTACCTGAAGGCCAAGATAGAATTTTTGAAATTCAAAATAGCAGTCTTGGAAAGAAGATGCATTCGGAATTGTATGTAAAAATAAAAAATAATAAAATCATTTACTCAATAATCAAGCCTGTTGCAAATTTACTAAACATAAAACCTCCCAAGAGAAGTATAGATAATAATATATGCTTTCCACCTGATGTAGAGAAACAAGTAAAAGAAATATTAAAGGGTGAGATGAATCAGCTACTGGAATACGCTCATAAACCGACTGATTACTGGTAAGAGCAATTATATAAGAGATTGTAAGTATTCTAAATATTCATGTGCTTTTTTTTGTTCTTCAAAAGAAATTGAAGACTGGATGCTTTCTAGCTGTATTTTTCTGAAGTCTTTAGTGGGCATGTTTATCAAATCTCTGATGATATTTGTAATATCAGGTTTGTTTTTAGAATTATACAAAAAACCATTTATTCCATCTTTGACAATACCGTCTATGCCCCATCCTTGGGTGCCAATTACAATACAACCTGCGGCCATGGCTTCAAGATAAGCCAGACCAAATGTTTCGGGATAGCTTGGCATTACAAAAATATGATGTCGTTTAAGCTGTTCAAATACTTTTTCCCGGGATAAGCGTCCTGCAAAATGTAC
>JAQICB010000074.1 GCA_027858745.1 Bacteroidales bacterium | reverse complement strand
TTCAAAAAATACATAGCGTAAACATTTTTCGTCTTTTCGGTTTTTTGTATATTTGAAGAGAATAACAATATTATCACGTGAATATGCTTGCTGTATGATTGGTTGTTTTGTTAGCTAAAATAGGTGTTATCCCGCAATGTTTGGTTTCATATATAATTTGAGAACACACATTTAAAGTTTCGCCATTATTTCTCTGTTTTAGATAAAATTGTACATTTATTGAAAATAAAGAAAATGACGGAGGTCTTGGAATAGACTGATGTTGCTTGAAATTGGAGTTAAATATACGTGAAAAAATTCACTAAATAAGTGAATTTATTTGATTTTATTCTTATCTTTGCATTAGAAACAATGGAATATGAAAATTGTATTTGAGAAAGACCATTTGGAGCAGTTATATACCGAAGGAAAAGCAAAAGGTAAGAAATATCGCTACTCTAAGGGAGTCATTTCTAAATACAAACAGACTATTGATAAATTGAGAGTTGCTAATAGAGTCGAAGATTTATTTCCGTTTAAAAGTTTGAATTATGAAAAATTAATTGGTGACAAAAAAGGTTTGGAATCTGTTCGCGTGAATCAACAATACCGAATAGAATTTCGAAGTTCTGTTGAGGGTCAAGAGCCTGAAACTATTACTATTTGTTCGATTGTTGAATTAAGTAATCATTACAAGTAAATTTTTAGAATTATGGCAACGCAAAATAATATAGTACCATTTGAAGCAACACATCCCGGAATCTTAATAAAAGACGAATTGGATTCAAGAACTGATTTAAATCAAAAAGATTTAGCCAAAGAATTAGGCGTTAAAGCTTCGTTTTTAAATGAAATAATAAAAGGGAAAAGGCCCGTAACAGCTGATATTGCTGTTTTATTGGAGAAAGTTTTGGAAATTCCCGCAGATTATTGGATGAAATTTCAATCCCAATACGAAATTGATAAAGCTCGAATTAAAGAGAAAAATATTACAAGATTAAAAAATATTGAGCTATGGAAAGTGATAAAAGAATATGTACCTGTCAATTATTTTAAAAAGTTGGGATACTTACAAGAAAATCTTACTGAAGACATTTTTATGATTAAAAGAATATATGATGTAGAAAGTGTTGATGATTTAATGTCAGTATTTGTAATAAATAAGTCTGCTTTTTATAGAAAATCAGAAAAGTTACAAGTTGACGAAAAAAATATGTTTGCATGGAGTTCTTTAGCTTTATTTGAAGCAAAGAATCACCATGTAAACACATTTTATTTTGAAAATTTAGTACAGTTATGCCTCAGATTGAATAAAATATTCTTTGAAAATGAAAATACAATTGAAAAAGTAAAATCCACTTTAAATCAATTTGGAATTAAGTTAGTTTTAATCGAGAAACTAGAAAAAACTCCGGTTGATGGATTTTCTTTTTGGTCTGAGAATAACCCGGCAATAGCTTTGACTTTAAGACACAGTCGACTTGATAATTTTGCATTTACCTTAATGCACGAAATTGCTCATATAGCTTTGCATTTAAAGAACAATAAACAAAAAAGTTTCTTGGATTTAACTAAAAAAGGAAAAGTTGATAGTTTTGAAAAAGAAGCTGATGCTTTTGCTCAAGAAAGATTAATATCAAAAGATTGCTGGAATGATATTGTCAGTAATAATCTTCCATTGAATGATGATAAAATTGTAGATATTGGGAGGAAGCACAGTATTAATCCTGTAATAATACATGGTCGGGTTTGTTTTGAGAAGGATTATTATGCTTTAAAAACTAGGATAAATAAGAAATTAAAATAATTACCCACAATAATCCAACTACATAAACCCCTACCGTAAATCCCCGATTCAACAAAATCCATGAATTTAATTAACTCGATTTAGTTGGCTAAAAACAAGCATTATCCGGTAATGTTTGGCTTCATATCCAATTTTATTACACAGACTAAAAACCTGAGTTCGATATAATTTTTTAGGTTCAGAACGCTTATAAATAGTGAAGTTCAATCAAAAATAATGAAATAATAACGGGTTATTTTAAATTATTTTTGAGCTGAAGATGGCTGTTTATAAAAAGTGTGCTTTGCTTAAAAAACAGTTTTTCTGCGTTAAATTATTTCACAATAGGTCACTATTATTCAATAAATCACCTTGATAAACAGCTTTTTATATCAACCGAGGACAAAGGACGAACTCAGCGGAGTTAATCTGAACTCGAAAAATTACGTCGAACTCAGGTTTTTAACCTAATGAATATTTTTTTAGATCAACATGTGAGTGCTACTATCCGATGATTTGGAACAAACTATACAAAGCGTTCCGGCATCATATTAAATTTAATTATATCGAACAAAAAAAGGTGGAAATAAATATCCCACCTTTTTTGTTTTTTATGTCTATAGCGTGTTTTTTAAAACTCTCCCGTCAAAATCATTATTAAATCGACTATATACCATATTGCACCAATTAATCCAAGAAATGGTAAACCTAAAATTGCTGATCCTGCAATACCACCCCAGAAACAAATGATAAATACAATATTCCAAAAAGTGGATTTTTTTCGGTACCATCTGTGAGCCGCAATCCAGCCCAAAAAGAGCCATAAAACAAGTGTTATAAGTAATTCGACAAAATCTCCTGCAAATGTACGTATTGCATCTTTTTCAATTACCGTTTCGGTTAATACTTGGGTTTCTGTTGAGGTTTTTTGTTCTTTCGTGTATGGGAATGAAGCAAAGGCAACACTGCCGGTAAAAAAACTAATCAATAAAACTAGTGTGATTCGGGATAATTTTTTCATGCGAAGTTGATTTTTGTTAGTTGATGGCTTATAAAAAAAGCTGTTTCATGAATGAAACAGCTTTTTATAAATAATTAAAATTCTCCTGTTACTATATGAATAACATCTACTGCCCACCATATAAAACCAATTAATCCTAATAATGGGAATCCTAAAATGCTACCAAAAATAATAGGACCTAATACACAAATTAAATATAAAATATTCCATTCTAAGGGTTTGTTTTTATACCATCTATGAGCAGCAATCCAGCCGAGAAATACAGCTAAAATCAGTGTAATAATAGTGTCTTCATCCATGCTTTGTGATGAATACGGACTGTTTATTTCTTCTTTCTGAATTGTTGTTTCTTCAACTGTTACGGTGTTGGAATTTTCGTTGTTTACAACTGAAGTGTACGGGAATGAAGCAAAGGCAACACTGCCGGTAAAAAAACTAATCAATAAAACTAATGTGATTCGGGATAATTTTTTCATAACACAAGTTAAATTTTGTTAATTGTCGAATAATAAAAAAGCTGCTAAAATATCATAGCAGCTTTTTGTATTTGTTTAGAAATTGTCGGTTAGAATATTAATTAAGTCAACAATCCACCATATACCAAAACCACCGGCGGTAAGAATAAATAAAATGTTCCATATAACAGGTTTTCCTTTATACCATCTGTGAGCGGCGAGAAGGCCTAGAAAAAACCAAAGCACTAAGGTGATAATCATTTCTTCATCCATACTTTGCGATGAAGAAATGTTTTCTTTTTCAATTGTGGTTTCTTCTAACACAATGGAATCTGCTTGAACAACTTCTGTTTTGTCTGTTTTTGCATCTTTCGAGTATGGAAATGAAGCAAAGGCAACACTGCCGGTAATTGCTCCAAGTATGAGCACAAGAGATAATCTTTTTAAATTTTTCATAATTGTCATTGTTTAGGTTTATCTTTGCGGTAAAGGTAACAAATAATAACACACAAAAATGAAATTAGGAAAAGTTTTTTATTCAAGGAGGTTTTTATCTGTTTTTGTCTTGCTTTTATTTGGGTATGTGTGTTTTAGCCAGCTTCAAACATATGAGTTTGTTGGTGCGTTGAAAACCTCAGAAAATGCTATTATTACATATAAATTGGTGTTTGTAGAATATGAAAATGGGAACATTGAAGGTTATACAATTACCGATTTTGCTGGTAAAAATCGTACAAAATCGAATATTAGCGGTAGGGTTGATTTTAAGAAAAAAGTCATTTCTTTTTCCGAAACGCAAAATGTGTATACTCAATCGGATGCAGGTGAACAAGAATTTTGTTATGTGCATGTGAAACAAGCCGAAATTCAAAACAAGAACAATAAAAGCTTTATTTCAGGCAATTTTCAAGGCTTATTTCCAAACAATGAAATATGTGTTGATGGAACATTAAATTTGGTAAGTAAAGAGGTCCTTTTAAAAGCTTATAATAAGGCGATTGAAAAAGATACTTCAATTACTGATTTAATTGATTTTCCGGAAATTATAAATACGAATGCGAACAATCATATTCAGTCCGGTGATGATTTTAAAATTTCCTGGCTTTCTGATACTATCCGTATGTATATTTCTGACGAGGAGCGAATAGACGGTGATAAAATTTCGCTTATTATAAACGGAGAAAAAGTTTTGGAGAATTATGAATTGACCAAGAATAAAAAGACTATTTCGGTACCAATTACACAATCGGAATATGTGATGGAAATTGTTGCGGTAAATGAAGGAAGTCATTCGCCAAATACTGCATACATACAATTAGTGGATAGTGATAATACGTGTCGAGTAATCTCGCATTTGAATATGTTGGAGAAGGCTACAATAACTATTAAAAAAAGGTAGTATGAATGATTCTGCACATACAAAGAATAAAAAAGCTGCCCGGCGATTTTATGCTTTAATAGGCGGAATGTCGATTCTTGTGATTGTTTTGCTGTGTTTACCTGCCGATTTTTTTGATAGCGGACAATCTGTATGTGTCTCAGTTTTACTGTTCGATAGAGAATGTTATGCCTGCGGAATGACGCGTGCCATTCAACACCTTATTCATTTTGAATTTCAACAGACATATGAATATAATAAACTGGCATTTATTGTTTTTCCTTTGTTTGGTATTGCAATTTTATATGAACTGAAAAAGTTGTATGAAAAGATGAAAGATTAAGGTTTTGTTTTTTTGATTCCTAGGTCAAAATCTCATATCCCGTTTCGGTAACAACTAATGTGTGTTCCCACTGAGCCGAAAGTTTTCGGTCTGCGGTCAACACGGTCCATCCGTCATTTAGAAAATCGCAGGAATAGCTGCCTTCGTTTACCATTGGTTCTATGGTAAATACCATACCCGGAACCATAAGTACTCCTTTTCGGCGTGCTTGTGCGTAATGAACAACTTCGGGTTCTTCATGAAATTCTTTACCAACGCCATGACCACACAAATCGCGCACAATGCTGTATCCGTGTTTTTGTGCATGAGGTTCTATCGCATCACCAATATTGTTGAGGCGAGTATATGGTTTAATCTGTTCGATGCCGATATCTAAGCATTCTTTTGCAACAGTTATTATTTTTTGTGCATTCTCCGAAATGTCGCCAATGCTATACATTCTGCTACTATCTGCATAAAATCCATTGAGAATAGAGGTGATGTCAATATTTACGATATCGCCATTTTGTAATATGCGATTTTCGTCGGGAATGCCATGGCACACACATTCGTTAATTGAGGTGCAACATGATTTTGGAAATCCTTTGTAGTTTAATGGTGCCGGAATTGCTCCATGGTCGAATGTGTATTCTCGGACAAGATTGTCGATTTTTTCGGTCGAAATGCCTTCTTTTACTTCGGTTTCGAGCATATTAAGAATTCCTCTGGTAATTACTCCTGCTGCTCGTATTCCTTCGATATCTTGTGCCGATTTTAATAATTTTGGAGGAAAAATAGTATATCCTTGTTTGCGATATGCTTCTGTTTCTATGTCGAATCGGCGGTGACATTTTTTGTATTTTTTGCCGCTCCCACACCAACACGGATCGTTCGGTAATATTTTATTGCTCATATGTTTAAATAATCGTATAATAATGCTAAATCCTTTTTTTCTGTTTCGAAAATAGCCACTGAATCAAGCAGGTGATAATGTATAATCCTATTATCAGAGAAATAGCTTGTAATTTGAAAAATATCACCAGTATTATTGATATCAATACAAATAGCATTTGAATCGGATATGTTGAAAAAGAGAGAGATTTAATTTTTAACGAAAACATGGGGATTTCGGAAATAAGAAGTATCGAAAGAAAAATTGATGCTCCGATAATGAAATACGGACCAAAAACTAAGGTGTCGTGAAATACCAATCCGGAAAGAAATAATCCATTTGCCGGGGTCGGCAAACCTAAAAATGAATCGTTTTGCCGTGTGTCAATGTTAAATTTCGCAAGGCGAACAGCCGAAAGTGCAGTGATTATAAACGGAATAATTAAAAAAACACTTTCAAAAGTCTGTAATTCTGCCGTGTCGCTAATTGAATTGCCCCAGATTATATGTTGTAAAATAGCAATTATGATTGCAGTAGGAGCAAAGCCAAATGTGATAAGGTCGGCCAATGAGTCAAGTTGTTTCCCCATAGGTGAATATGCCTGTAATAGCCGTGCTGCAAAACCATCGGAAAAGTCAAATAATGCACCAATGAGTACTAAGTATGTTGCATATTCTAAAGGAAATAATCCTGAACAAGCTATAAAAACAGCAAGAGATCCGCATAGCAAATTGCAGATGGTAAGAATATTTGGAATGTGTTTTCGAATCATATCTGTATATAATGATTTATATGCAAATGTAAAAAAAATATAAGTATATGTGTTTTGTTTGTGAAATATATACGAAAAAATGTGAACTTTACAGTTTAAATTTTGAAGCATGGAGTCTGTACATATAGAATATATTGAATCTAAAGGAGTTAGGCTTGGAGTTGCACCACAAATCGGTGGTACGCTTGTTTTTTTGTCAAAGCATAATTCTTCGAATGTGATAAATGCAAATCAAGAATTGCTCGCATCCTCTTTTCGTCCGAATATTACTCCCGAAGCCGATTTTTACCCCTACAACGGTCACACGGTTTGGCTCGGTCCCCAATCGGCATGGTGGACACAACAAAATGTGAACACAGAACGAAAGAAAGAAGCATCTCCTTGGCCGCCAGATCCCTATATTGTATATGGCGAATATGAGGTGGTCAGCAAAACAGCACATACTATTGTATTACGAAGCCCTGCGAGTCCGGTTTGGGGTGTGCAAATAGAGAAAAGTTTTGCAATAAATACTGACGGCTCGGTTTTTTTGTCCGTGCTTGTGCAATCTGTGGTTGATTATCCTATTGCCTGGGATATTTGGTTTAATACGCGTATGAGGGGTCTCGATAGAGTTTATGTGCCGGTTCGAGAGGACGATTTTAAAATAGAACATGTCTGTAATGAATGGTCTACGGATATGCCGGCAGAGTACCGTGATGGATTTTTTACCTATACTCCTATTGTTCCTCCGTCTGATAAACGCGAACGGGGATCTAAAACATATGTGTATCCTGAAACGCCTGATATATATGCTTTTTCGGATGATTGCATGCTCCATATTTTTGCGGAAAAATATGTACCCGAACAAATACATCCCGAACAAGGACATATTGAAATATTCAATCGTACTGCACATGTTGAGTCCGATGGTTTGTTGGAGCTTGAATATCATGCACCGTATAAAAAATTAATGCCCGGCGAATCTATGCAATCGTGGCAGTTGTGGGACGTGTCAGAATATTCCGGAGGAAATTCACCGGATGAACATATAGAAATGATTCAATCTTTTAGAAAATAATATACATGAAAAGAAAAATAGGAATTTTAACTGCCGGAGGTGATTGTCCGGGACTCAATGCTGCAATTCGCGGTGTGGCAAAAACAGCAATAGTTGAATATAATATGGAGGTCTTTGGTTTTAAGGGCGGTTTTAAAGGGCTTATTGATGCCGATTATATGCCATTACCCGAGGAGAAAGTTTCCGGTATTTTAACTTTAGGAGGTACTATTTTAGGAACTTCCCGTGAGAAACCATTTAAAAAAAATCATCCTTTTGATGACGACCCGGAGCATAAAATGAAATGTATTAATAAAACAATTGATTCTTTGGGTTTGGATTGTGTGGTTTGCATTGGTGGAAATGGTACTATGAAAAATGCATATCACCTCTCGCAAGTCGGTATTCCGGTTATTGGGGTTCCCAAAACAATTGATAATGATGTGTGGGGAACCGATGCTACATTTGGTTTTGACTCGGCTGTGGAAATATGTACCGATGCTATTGACCGTTTGCATACAACTGCAAATTCTCATAATCGTATTATGGTTATTGAGGTTATGGGACACGATGCCGGATGGATTGCCTTACATTCGGGTTTAGCCGGAGGAGGTGATGTTATTTTAATACCTGAACTTGAGTATGATATAAATGTTGTGTGTAAGTATTTGTTGAAACGAAATGCAGCAGATAAACCGGTATCTATTGTGGTGGTTGCTGAGGGAATAAAAAGTGGAAAAAAACGATCGCCGGGACCGTATATTGCGAAAAAAATTCAGGAATACACCGGTCTTGAAACTCGTGAGACTGTTTTGGGCTATATTCAGCGTGGTGGTACACCCTCGTCTACCGATAGAATTCTTGCAACACGATATGGACGATTTGCTGCGGAATTAATTGCACAAAAAAAATATAATGTCATGGTTGCACTCAATAATAATATTATTGGATCTATTCCTTTGTCCGAAACAGCCGGGAAAGTCAGTCTGGTTGGGGCAGACTGTCGATTAATTAAAACTGCTCAATCACTTGGCGTTTGTTTTGGTAATACCTGTAAATAAAGGTTTGATGAAAAAACATATTTTTTTATGTTGTATTTGATTAAACAATTGCGGTTTAATACGAATATAATTTTAATTTTGTACGTGAATAATATACATATATGGCAAAAAATAATTTAAAGGAATTGATAGAGGTTGTTGTAGAAGGCATACAGCAGAATAAAGGAAAGAAAATAGTATCGGTTGATTTATCGAATATTAATAATGCTGAGGTTTCCGGTTTTGTAATTTGTGAGGGGGATTCGTCGACTCATGTATCGTCCATAGCAGATTCTGTTGTGAGTACGGTTAAAAAAAGTAAAGTAGCTCCTGTGTTTGGGAAAGATGGGTATGATAATGCAGAATGGATTGTTATTGATGTTGGTGCAATCTTCGTTCATGTTTTTCAACCGGATGTACGACGATATTATAATATAGAAGAATTATGGGCAGATTGCCCGGTAAAAACTTATAATGATTGATATGACACAAGAAGAATCGAATAAAAAAAATACACAAAAAGAAAATCCGAAAAAATCGAATTTCCCACACATGAACAATCCAAAAGGTGGATTTAATATTATGTGGGTATATGCTATTCTTATAGGAGCATTTATCCTTATTAATTTTATGGATATGGGTGGTTCTGTAAAGGAAATTACAGATACCGAATTTTTCGAGAAATTAAAATCAAATCAAATTGAGCGTATTGTTATTGTAAACAAGGAATTTGTTGAGGTTTTTACCAAATCAAATTCTTCGCAAGGACCGGGTTTTGGTAGTCCTGATTTTAAGTTTTCTATTGCCTCTGTTGATGTTTTTCTTGAACGCTTTTATGATATTCAAAAATCACAAGGTATTCAAGATAATATTAGTGTGAGTTCGGAAACACGTCATAATTATATGATGGAAATTCTCGGATGGATTCTTCCATTTGTATTTATTATCGCTATTTGGATGTTTTTTATGAAACGAATGGGTGGTGGTTCCGGAGGTGGAGGCGGCGGCGGAGCCGGACAACTTTTCAATATCGGAAAATCGCGAGCAAAAGTGTTTGATAATGCAGAAGATAAGGTGAAAACTAATTTTCATGATGTTGCCGGACTCGAAGAAGCGAAAATTGAGATTCGTGAAATTGTTGATTTTTTGAAAAATCCAAAAAAATACACTGACTTAGGTGGTAAAATACCGAAAGGTGCCTTACTTGTAGGTCCTCCCGGAACGGGAAAAACTTTATTGGCTAAGGCTGTTGCCGGTGAAGCTCAAGTGCCATTCTTTTCTATGTCGGGTTCCGATTTTGTGGAAATGTTTGTAGGTGTTGGGGCTGCTCGTGTTCGTGACTTGTTTAAAGAGGCAAAAGCGAAGGCTCCTTGTATCGTGTTTATTGATGAAATTGATGCAATTGGACGTGCGCGGGGCAAAAATCCAAATATGGGTGCAAATGATGAACGTGAAAACACCTTGAATCAGCTGCTTACGGAAATGGACGGATTTGAAACTGATAAAGGAGTCATTATTCTTGGTGCAACAAATAGAGGTGATATGCTTGATAAAGCTTTGATGCGTGCCGGACGATTTGACCGTCAGATTCATGTGGAATTACCGGATTTGAATGAACGGAAAGATATATTCTTGGTTCACCTTAAACCAATTAAGGTTTCTGAAGAGGTTGATGTGGATTTCTTAGCAAAACAAACACCGGGATTTTCCGGTGCAGATATAGCTAATGTATGTAATGAGGCTGCGTTAATTGCTGCTCGTAAAGATAAGAAACATGTAGAAAAGCAAGATTTTCTTGATGCGGTTGATCGTATTATCGGTGGACTTGAGAAACGCAATAAGATTATTACAGCTGAAGAAAAGAAAACAATTGCATATCATGAAGCGGGGCACGCAACTTTGAGCTGGTTGCTCGAATATGCTCACCCTTTGGTGAAAGTGACAATTATTCCACGTGGTAAGGCTCTTGGGGCTGCATGGTATTTGCCGGAAGAACGGCAGATTACTACGAAGGAACAAATTATCGATGAAATTTGTGCTACTTTGGGCGGACGTATTGCTGAGGAAATAACCTTTGGTAGAATCTCTACTGGTGCTTTAAATGATCTTGAAAGGGTAACTCGTCAGGCGTATGCTATGGTTACATATTTTGGCATGAGTGATAAAGTAGGAAATATCAGTTTTTATGATTCAACCGGGCAATCGGAATATTCTTTTAATAAACCATATAGTGAACGTACCTCTGAAATGATAGATACGGAAGCAAAAGTAATTATTGATTTTGCATACAAGAAGGCAACTAAGGTGTTGAAGGAAAATAAGGAAGGGTTTACTAAACTTGCTGATTTATTACTCGAAAAAGAGGTTGTTTTTAGTGAAGATTTGGAGAAGATTTTTGGAAAACGACGCTATATAAGTTTGCCTCAAGAGGATGACGCTGAAATGAAAAAATCAACTGAAACTGTTGCTAATGAAAACGCAAAGTAATCAGGCTCGAAATATGATATTACAGGATCTTCGTGCACATTCGAAGATATGGACTTCCGGATATGAATCCGTTTCGTCTGTTGTTGATTATTTTGTCCAAGTGGATGAGGCTCATTTGCTTTCAGAATTTTCTGCACGATTACAGGATTTAGCCGGAGAGTGCGTTGTGTGTGATTCCGAGGAGGATGCGTACAAGCATATTGCCCATATTATTGAACAAAAAGCGGTGTATGTTATTGAACCTGAATTGATATCTGCTTGTGAAAAGTATGCTATTCCTACTGAATTAGATGATGAATTTTCGAAAGAATGTCGGTTCGCACTTACCGGCTGTGATGCTTTGTCGGTACGCTCCGCTAGTGTTGTGCTTGCTTCTCACACCTTACAAGGTCGACGGACTATTTCTGCTCCGGAAATTCATTTTGTAATAGCATACGAAAACCAAATAGTTGCTGATTTACCCGAAGCTTTGCAACAGGTTTCTATTGCCGATTCGAGTCAAATTACGGTAATAACCGGACCGAGTAGGACAGCAGATATTGAAAAAACATTAGTGCTTGGTGCTCACGGACCAAAGCGTTTATGTGTTTGTGTAATACGAAATAACGAATAATTGATTTTTACATATTAATGTGAAACACCACATATGAGAAATTTTTTGCAACGAGCCGTCACAGGATTAATATATGTTTTACTTATAATTGTATCATTATATACTCATCAATATGTATTTGCGACTGTATTTTCGGCTATAATGCTTGTGTGTTTGTATGAATTATATCGTTTGGTTGGTTTTTTAAATTCTGTAAGTCCATATACAAGTGCCGGCTTGATTAGTGCCGGAATATTATTTTTAGTATCATTTTTAGATGCATTTGGTGTTTTTTCGCTAAATCTTATACCTGTTTTTGTCTTTTTATTTGGTGCATTATTCATTTATGAATTGCTTCAAAAAAAGCATGTTACAATTCATAATATTGTATATACTTTGTTTGGACTTTTATATGTTGCTGTTCCTTTTCTTATGCTGCCCTATATGATGAATTTTCAAGGTGCAAATTATGAAATGTCCGGATCTTTAATTATGATGCTGTTTGTGTTTATTTGGTCACATGATACGTTTTCATATCTGTGGGGCATAACTCTGGGAAAACACCCTTTGTGGCCATCAATTTCTCCGAAAAAATCGATTGAGGGCTTTGTTGGTGGTGCCTTATCGACACTCGGTGTGACGGTGCTTGTAGCATCAATTTTGCCTGAGTATATGACCTTGTTTCAATGGCTGGGTGCGGCAGGTGTTGTTATTATTTTTGGGACTGTCGGTGACCTTGTTGAATCTCTTATAAAACGTTCGGTTGCAGTTAAAGATTCCGGATCAGTTTTGCCTGGTCATGGCGGTTTTTTGGACAGATTTGATAGTGTTATTTTTAGTATTCCTGCTTTTTTTGCATATTTGTATATAATTTGAACATTATTAACCAATTAATATAAACTTATGAAAATTCATAAAGAAGGGTATTCCACGATTTTTGTAATTCTTGGTGTCCTTATTATTCTTGCACTACCAATTATTTTTTTGGTAAATGTTTTTTTAATTAGTGTTTTAGTAGTTATTTCACTATCTGTTTTTTTCTTATTTATTATTAGCTTTTTTCGGCGCCCCTTCCGCGTTATTATTGAAGATGCATCTGCAATAGTCTGTCCTGCCGATGGGAAAATTGTTGCTATTGAGGAGGTTGTAGAGCCTGAATTTTTACAGAAAAAATGTCGGCAGATTTCAATTTTTATGTCTCCGGTTAATGTTCATGTAAATACTTATCCTGTTGGGGGTACAGTTTTATATAGTACACATCACGATGGTATTAAATTGCCGGCGTTCAATCCGAAATCTTCGGAATTAAACGAGCGAACAACTATTGCTGTCCAAACTGCTCACGATAAAGTTATAGTGTTTCGACAAATTGCAGGTGCTCTTGCTCGCCGAATTGTTAATTATGCTCAAAAAGGTGATGTGGCATTTCAAGGTCAAGAATTCGGATTTATTAAATTCGGTTCGCGCGTTGATGTTTTTATTCCTCTCGATATGGAGGTTCTTGTTGAATTAAACCAAAAAGTACGGTTTGCTCAAACCGTTTTGGCTCGAGATATTTAAACTGATATGGCTGTTCAGCTCTCTCTTATTGAATATGCGAATACTATTCCCTTCTCATTTGGGCTCAAACAAAGTGACTATATTCGTGAACATACAACATTCCATTCACATTACCCGGCACAAGGTGTGCACGAAATGAAACAAGGAAAGGTTACTCTTTCTATTTTGCCTGTTGCGGCAATTCCAGAAATCCCGAATGCTCATATTATTTCTCCATACTGCATCGCAGCAAAAGGCTCGGTTGATTCTGTCTTGTTGTGTAGCCATAAACCGCTTTCTCATATTTCCTCTGTTTTGTTAGATTATCAATCGCGTACTTCTAATATGTTGGTGCAGGTCTTGGCTGAGAAATTATGGCATATTCATCCTCAATTTGTGTTGGCTGATGAATATGCACATATCAATGAATGTGATGCTCGTGTGTTGATTGGTGACCGAGCACTTGCGAGCTTGCATTCGCAGGAATATGAATATATGTATGATTTGGCTCAGGGCTGGTTCGATTTGTATAAACTACCATTTGTCTTCGCATGTTGGGTTTCAAACCGTAAATTATCAGATGATTATATAGTTCAATTTAACGAATCACTTCAGTATGGTATTTCACATATTCATGATGCGATTGAGCATGCTCAGTTTTCGTATGATATTGATGATTATTTGTATCATAAAGTATTATATACCATCCCGTATCCGGTTCAGGATATTATAGATATTTTTTACCGTGATATACAAACTTTGCCTCAGGTGGTAAAGTGATATTTCGAGCTCAGTAAATTATATTGTGCTGTTGTACGTGTCTTTCGCACTTGTTTTTTTGTTGTTAATAACTGGCTCATAACTCCCAATTTAATTTATTTTAAAACTAATATGTAGACTGTAGTTTTGTGTAAACAAAAAGTTTGCATGAAACTCACAATTGTAATACAGAACCTTCTTTATACTCAAGACTTTATTACAATACCTGAACTTGGGAGTCTGGTAGTGCAGTATCAGCCTGCACGAATTATTAAGTCAGACCATGTGAAATTTATTCCTCCCACAAAACATATTGCATTCAATTCTGATATACTCACGTCCGATAATGATATAACATCTTTTTTATCAAAAGAATACAATCTTTCATCTGAACAAGCACAAGAAGAAGTCCGGGCTTTTGTAAATAATACGAAAGCAATATTAAAGGAGCATAAGAAATATGTAATTGATGGTGTTGGTGCTTTGTATGTCAATGATGACGGTCTATTACAATTGCACCCTTTGCCGCAAGCACAGTTTTTAACCGATTCGTATGGCTTATCGGAATTTCACGTGCATGCAATACCACGAGAAGATGCCTTAGATAAAGCTGTTCGTACAGATGTTCGTCACACAAAAGATTCGGTACAAACGAAGGTGTTTAAAGCTATGTTTATTGCTGTTCCGGTTCTATTTGCATTATTGCTTATTCCCAATATTCTTCACATTCCACAATCTGCAAATATAATAGGTATGTTTCGTGAAACAGAAGTAGATGTAGATTTGTCCCCCCCGCATAAACCTCTGCCCGAAACAAGCTCTGCATATTTTACCGAATCACCACCTTCCAATCAAGTATATGATGCTCCTTTAGCCGAAACGAAACCAACGACCATACTTCCCGAAGATTCTCTTGTAGCTCTCGAAACAAACAGGCAAGAAGCGGAGCAGGTTGAGAATACAGTAGGCGATAAATCAGATGTTTATCAAGAGTTTGTTGAAGATATAGTTGAAGAAAATACCTACTTTGTGATTGTAGGAAGTTTTTCGACACATGAGAATGCACAACGATTTGTGAATAAATTAAAAAAACAATCATATGACGCGGGAATTGTAGAACGAGACAATAAGATTCGGGTGTATATATCTCAATTTTCCGAAAAAAATCTTGCTCTCGAAAGTCTTGATACGGTTCGTTCTCACACGAATTTTTCTACTGCGTGGTTGTATGCGGATGTGTAGAAGTTTAAATTACGTTCTCACCTTGTAAGTTTCCTTCTAATTCACCCGAATTATTCATTGTATGACACGGTAATTTTTGCTGCATAAATGCTAGATTTAACATGAACTAGCACTAATTTTTAATTGATTCTTTCAATAACATTACATTTGTGTAACGCTATTTCAGGACGAGACAAACTGGATAAAAAAAAGAGGCTCCCTGTATAGGAAGCCTCTTTAAACCTGAGTTCGATATAATTTTTTAGCGGAAAAAGTATGCTTTGCATAAAAAACAGTTTTTCTGCGTTAAATTATTTCACAATAGCTCGCTATTATTCAATAATTTGCCTTGATAAACAGCTTTTTATATCAATCTGAACTCGAAAAATTACGTCGAACTCAGGTTTTAAAATAGTTATTAATTCCAAAAATTATTTTTTGTCTTGAGCAGGAAACCAATCTGTATACTCTTTTTTGTTTTCTTTGTAATATGCCTGAGCTCCTTTTAAAGGATCACCCATTTCTTCTATTTGAGCCATCAATTTATATAATTGTGCTTCAGACAGATTGAAGTTTGCAAGAAATTGAGTAACCTGTGGAAAGTCACTAGAAAATCCTTTACGACTTAAAATAGCACATGCATCTTTTGGATATACATTTTTAGGATCCTTAAGATATTTTAAGTCAAAATTTGCCCACATGTGATGAGGTTTCCATCCGGTAATCACCACAGGTTCTTTTTTGTTCGTGTGTTTTTTTAGACTTGCTATCATGGCAGTACCACTTGATGTTATTTGCTTATAATCAAGATTATACTCTTCAATAGCTTTTTCAGTGTTAGCGTGTATGCCGGCACCACTACCAATACCAATAATTTTACCATCAAATTTTTCTATATTTTCATTTAATTCCTCAATAGAATTAATGTCAACATATGAAGGAACAACTAAACCGGTAGTACCATTACTGAAAGATTCACCTAATTTATCTAATTTATCACCAAATTTTTCCCAATATCCTTTGTGAGTATTTGGTAACCATGCATCAAAAAATAAATCAGAATCACCTTTTGCCAAAGAAGCATAAATTAATCCCGGTTCTAAAGGAGTTACATTTACTTGATATCCTTTTTCTTCGAGCATAACTTTCGCTAAGTGCGTAAAAGCTATTCCTTCAGACCAATTTGGATATAATACACTGATTTTTTTGTTTTCTGCAACATCATTGTCAGAAGACGAACTTCCCTTTTTATTAGGGTTACAACTCATAAGTACACTTAAACCTAATAATACTGTAAGTGTTTTTACTAATTTAATTTTCATATTCATAATTTTTAATTTAGACATTTAATTATTTTCTATTTGTGTTTTCTCCTGCTGCTTGCGTAAGTCTATCGAGAATAATCGCAATAATTACTATTCCTAATCCAGATTCTACTCCAAGTGCAAGATCGGCAGTTAAAATTGATTTATAGACATCTTGTCCAAGTCCGGCAGCACCAACCATTGAAGCGATAACCACCATCGACAATGACAACATAATTACCTGATTGACACCTGCCAAAATACTTGGTAATGCCAATGGAATTTGCACTTTATAAAGGAGTTGTTTTTCGGTTGCACCAAAAGCATATGCAGCTTCAACCACATCTGATTGCACATTTCGTATTCCTAGACTGGTAAGACGAACTGCGGGGGGTAATGCAAATACAACTGTTGCAACAACACCAGGGACATTTCCCACACTAAAGAATAAGATAGCCGGAATTAAATATACAAAAGCCGGCATAGTCTGCATGAAGTCCAAAATAGGGCGAATTATTTTTTCAGCACGTAGACTTCGGGCGGTTTGTATACCTACCGGAATTCCGATTAATAATGCTAAAATGGCTGAGCTTACAACTAATGCAATAGTTTGCATTGTTTCGTTCCAAAAATTCATAAGATAGAGTAGTGTTAATCCTATGAGTGTAAAAAGACCGAGGAACCGCCCTTTTTTCCAGCCCAAAGCAGTAAAGAAATTTTTTCTACCGGCAGACACCATATATGCTAATATAGAAATAATAGCAATCATTAAAAACGGATGAGGCATCAGAAGTAAATCCTGAAATGCTCCGACGAGAAACTCAATAACAACCGTTATCGCATCAAAAAATGGTTCGGCATTTTGAGCCAACCAATCGATACCTTTTTCTACATGTTTTCCTATTTCTAAATACTTCATATTTCTAATGCATTTTTAATGTCAGTTCTTATTTCGTTTTCGTCTTTGCCAATAATTTCTGAAACCACGGCAGAGTGCATTACGACACCCTTAAGCTTCCCGTTTTCATCAACAACAGCTATTGGTATAGATGAGTCACGATATGCTGCAATAATATCGGAAGCCGGTGTTTCCAAATATACTGACGCACTATATTCATAAATGATGTCGCGTATGCTTTTGGATTTATCTCCGCGAATTTTTACGACATCATCATCAAATACAAAACCAATAAATTTATTGTTTTCGTCAACAACAGGGAGAACACTCAATCCGGTATTTCTCATTTTCCGGAGCGTCACCTCAGCACCTTCACGTTTAAGCTCGATGCGAGTTGGTTTTTCAAACATTATTGTTTGTGCAGTAACAATATTGGCTCTGTTAACATTTTCGACAAATGTACGTACATATTCATCTGCCGGCTCGGTAAGAATTTCCTCGGGTGTGCCTATTTGCACGATTTTACCATCATTTAAAATGGCAATTCGATCACCAAGTTTTAATGCTTCATCTAAATCGTGTGTAATAAATACAATTGTTTTTTTAAGACTTTCTTGCAGATTTAATAATTCATCCTGCATGTTTCCTCTAATTAATGGGTCTAAAGCACTAAAAGCCTCGTCCATTAATAATACTTCCGGTTCATTGGCAAGAGCACGAGCTAAACCAACACGCTGTTGCATGCCACCACTTAATTCGCCGGTCATCTTTTCTTCGTATCCTTCGAGACCAACAATTTTAAGAATTTCGTAGGCTTTTTTGATTCTCTCCTCTTCGGGTGTTCCTTGAATTTCTAAACCAAATGCAGCATTTGACGCAACTGTTCTGTGTGGTAATAAACCAAAATGTTGGAAAACCATACCATACTTTTTTCGACGTATTTCGCGTAATTCTTCATTGTTGGCTTGCAACACATCAGCTCCATCAAGAATTACTTGACCGGAGCTCGGTTCCAATAAGCGATTTAATGCTCGAATTAAGGTAGATTTACCACTACCACTCAGACCCATTACAACAAATATTTCTCCATCTTTAATGTCAAAATTTGCTTCGGTAACGGCAACAGTACAATTGGTCTTTTTCAGAATTTCCGTTTTTGAAACACCTTGTGCAATCAGTTTTTTTGCTTCTTTTTGGTGCTTTCCAAAAATGATATTTAAATCTTTTACCGCAATTTTTACGTTTTCAGACATTTTATTATATTTTTTAATATGAAGTTTTTAATTTGTTCTTGCACAGACACTAATTAAAAATAATATCCAATATTTATATTAAATCGAGCATTCCAATCATCATCAGCAACACCTTCTGCTAGACCATTAGTCCACTGACCTAACCATGCATTGTTTTTACCCATTGCATAATCTACGTAGGTATATACGCTTCCTGCTGTTATAAGCATTCCGGGTACTAAATGCTCTGTTGCTTCGTATCCTTGAGCTGCTTTTTCCATACGAGAATAATCAATATATGGTTGAATGTTTGAAATAGGTCCCCAATCAACATCTATAGAATATGCTAAACCGGCAACATACATGGTCGCTTCTGCGGCAACATTATAGTTGTATCCGTATGCTCCCATTTGCACTTTATCTAAGTCTATTCCGGCATCGTTTTTTGCACCATAATTGTAATAGATGTATTCGCCTTTAAAATTGAAATTCCCAATATCTGCAACCGTATGTCCCGCTAACGCAATTGATGTCTCATTCTCATCGAGAACACTGTTGTAGTTATTTCCAATTTGTCCGGATGCACCTATTTCAATATTTTCTGTGACATCGAGTGCGGCACGAACATTAAATTGATTTGTTTCTTTTAAACTTGCCGTTGCCGAGGGTGTAATATCATACGAATATCGACCTGCATAATTTGGAGCTCCTTGTGGCTCGGGTTGATGAAAGTATGCCACATTGATGGTAAGATTTTCAATACCGGTATAATCAAATTTGATACCCATATCATAATCATCTTCTAATCCGACATAGTATGGAATTTGGAACCACCATGAGTGCGATGCATATTTTGTAATACCAAATGGTACTTGAGATGCACCCAATTTCATGTATACATCATCTCCAAATGCGTATCCTAACCACCCGTGGTGAAGGAAATGGGCATTATCGACCGGATAAAAACGATACTCAAAACTTAAATCAATTTCAGATACTGTTGCATCTACATTAAGTCTCCATGTGTCCCAGGTAAACTGAGGATCTGTTGCGTCGTTGTTCCAACTCTTGTCGTGAATGTTAAACCGCACGGCACCACCTATTGATAATGCATCTTCCTTTTTTTCTTCTTCCTGAGCTGTAGCTGTAAAGGTAAAATACAATAAACTTGCTACAAATAAGGTAAAAAATCTCTTCATATTCACTAATTTTACATTTATTTAATCGTGCAAACAAGACAATCCTATAAGAGAATTCCAAATTTTTCATCTATCAATGTGTCGAATGGTGCTTGATTTTTGTGAAAAACATGATATATGATAGGGTTTTTATAAGATTGAGTGCGATTGCATTTTAAATGTACATATATTTTGTTATTATTGTCATCAATTGAATAGACGTTTTATTTCTTCAATAAATTATGTTTTTATTATGAATAATCGGGACTGTGAGTACATACAATTTTGTGAATTTCTTAATCGAATAGTCCCTTTTACCGCGGAAGAATTCGATGAGATTTATTCAGTTTGTGTTCACTCAAAGGTCTCCAAAAATAAAATTCTTGTTGAATTGGGCAGTGTCTGTAATGAATTTTATTTCGTCAAACGCGGAGCTTTGCGGGTTTATTTTATTTCTGAAAAAGGTCAGGAAAAAACTAATCATATCGCATTCGAAAATACTATTATATCCGCAATGTCTAGTTTTATCAGTCAAAAACCCTCTTTTGAAGTTGTAGAAGCTCTCGAAGAAACAGAATTGTTAGTTATTCCTCGTACGCAATTTTATCGATTGGTTGAATCATCACCTAAGTGGGAACGAGTGTATAGGATTGTTTTAGAAACAGCCTATATTACTAAAATTAAACGTATCGAGAATAGAGTAACTCTCTCTGCAAAAGAGCGTTTGGATATTGTTTTGCAAGATAATCCAAATATACTCAACCGTGTTTCAAATCAAATATTAGCTTCATATCTTGATGTTACTCAAGAAACCCTCAGTCGCCTTAAGTCACAGTAACTTTTTTGATATATATCAATGTAATTGCCTTTTTATTTCCGGTTATTTGTAGCGTATTGCATTACTATTTGATATGCAGAAAGCGAGTTAAACAATGATTGTTAATTGTCAATATGCAAATTGCAATAATTTTTGTAATTGCAAAATACTGTGTAATAAAATAGAAAATCATTGAAGGGCTGCACTCAAAAAAATAAGATAAAAGTTTATAGGTTATTAATAATGATAAAAATAAAATTATGAAAAAAGTATTTGTAACCGGAGGTTCCGGTTTTGTAGGGCAATATTTGATTACACAGTTGATTAAAAATGATTATGAAGTGATTGCATTAGCTCGCTCAGTTAAAACTTGTGAAGTTATTCAATTATTAGGTGCACGGCCGGTGATGGGTGATTTATCGAATAATGCTGCGATAATCGAGGGGTTGCAGGGATGTCACTCAGTGTTTCACCTTGCAGCTACCGTTGATTTTTCTTTAACAGAAAAAGAGTTGCGACCGCTTAATGTAGATGCTACAATTAATATATTAAAACTTGCACAGCAGCAGGGTATTAAAAATTTTGTGTATTTAGGGGCTGCTTCTGTAATTATGAATGGAAAACCTATTTATAATGCCGATGAAAATTTTGTGTCGGATAAACTTACAGATGGGTATTCTCTTACAAAACTTGAGGCTGAAAAAATAGTTCTTGCTGCGAATAATGAAAATTTCAGAACTATATCATTGCGACCGTCTCTTATTTGGGGTAAAGATGAACCTCATATTTTACCAACTATTATTTCGGCAATTCAAAACAATCAATTACAATTTATAAATGGTGGAAAACATAAATTCGTTACCTGTCATGTGCTCAATGTGTGTCATGCTTTATTACTTGCAGAAAAGACAAGTAAAGGTGGTGAAGCATATTTTATAACTGATGGTAAACCGCTTGTTTTTAAATGGTTTGTTGAAAAATACGTTGGCACACAAGGAGTTTCTGTGCCGGATAAGGAGGTTTCCCTCCGTATGGCAAAGATTTTTGCCGGGTTTATGGAGTTTATTTGGAAGTTTTTTTCTTTAAGCGGTCAACCTCCTTTGAATAAAGCAACAGTTAAAGCAACAGGAATGGAATTTACCGTTACTGATCAAAAAGCTCGTGAAGAAATTGGATATTCTAATATTATTTCCGTAGAAGAGGGATTTGCTGAAATGATAAACTCTCAATAATTTGTGAAAAGTAAATAGTTGTTCCTAAAATAAACATATAAATAGTTGTATTTTTCATTTCCATTTCGTTATTTTGCGAAATGATGAAATGAAATTAATATATTTGAATTATGAAAATAGATACCGAAAAAACAGATGTGTCGCAAGAGGTGAAAGATATGGCTACTATTTGCAAAGCTATGGCACACCCGGTGCGGGTACATATTTTACAAAAACTTTCCGGCATGAATGCATGTTGCTACAGTGGCGATTTGGTTGATGAATTGCCGGTAGGACGTTCAACTCTTTCGAAACATCTGAAAGAGCTCAAGTATGCGGGTTTAATTCAAGGGGAAATAGAACCGCCATATATTAAATATTGCATTAACCGAGAAAATTGGCTGAAAGCTAAAAAGTTGATTTTAAATTTATTTGACGAATCAAAACCTGCCGGTGATATGAATTGTACCGTACCTTCAGATAATACCAATATTAAAAAATTATAATTATGAATATACTTATTTTATGTACCGGAAATAGTTGTCGCAGCCAAATGGCTCACGGTTTTTTACAGTCTTTCGACAATCGTCTTACTGTTTGTTCTGCAGGTACCGAAGCTTCGGGGAAATTAAATAAAAACGCCGTGCGTGCAATGGCGGAGATAGGTGTTGATATAAGTAATAACACTTCAGATTCGGTAGAATTATACTTAAATGATGAATGGGATTATGTAATTACCGTATGCGGTGGTGCAAACGAAAATTGCCCGGCATTTTTCGGGAAAGTAAAACATCGTCTCCATATTGGTTTCGACGACCCGTCGCATGCAACCGGCTCTGATGAGTTTATTTGGAGTGAATTTATTCGAGTGCGAAACGAAATAAAAGAACAGTTTTTTGCTTTATATACTGAGCATATTAAACCACAATTGTAATACCTGTGTTATCACAAAATGCAAATAAAATATATTGTTTAAATTAATTATAAAACTATGGAAATTAAAATTTTAGGAACAGGCTGTCCAAAGTGTAAAACTTTGGAAAAGCTCACTCGTGAAGTTGTTGAAAACAACAATTTGGATGCAACAATTACAAAAGAAGAAGATATTATGAAAATAATGGAATATGGTGTGATGCAAACACCGGGAGTAGTTGTTGACGGAAAAGTTGTATTGTCCGGACGATTGCCCTCTTCAAGTGAATTATTGAATCTATTAACTATAAAATAAATATTATTATGAAAAAAAGTATTCACATGCTTACTCTTGTCCTTTTCTCTCTAATGCTTCATGCATCATGTGCAGGACAAGATAAAAAGCAAGAAAAAACAAATGAAACAGCACAGCTTGAGAATGTTGAGGTGTATTATTTTCACTTTTCGCGTCGTTGTACTACCTGTAAAATGGTCGAAGCTGAAGCTGAAAAGTCAGTGCAAGAATTGTATGGAGACAATGTAACGTTTACTTCATATAATCTCGATGAAACTGAAGGTGAGCAAAAAGCTGAATCTCTTAATGTAGCAGGACAAACTCTATTAATTGTCGGTGCTGACGGAACGCAATTTAATATTACGAATGAAGGCTTTATGTATGCTCGATCGAATCCGGCAAAACTGAAGCAAACCATTCAGGAGAAAATTAATTCATTATAGGCTTTTTGTATGGAAGAGTTCTTGCAAAACATAATGCACAATAGTTCATTGCCTGTTGTAACAGCTTTTATTCTTGGTTTACTTACGGCGATAAGTCCGTGCCCCTTGGCAACAAATATTACGGCAATTGGATTTATTAGCAAAGATGTTGAGGATAAAAAAAAGGTGTTTTTAAATGGACTTGTGTATACAATCGGAAGAGCCATTGCGTATACCTTATTGGCATTGATTATTTTTATCGGTGCAGATCAGCTCGAAATTTCAGGTTGGTTCCAAAAATACGGAGAAAAAATTATTGGACCTTTATTGGTAATTATTGGTTTGGTAATGCTCGATTTAGTACCTATTAAATTGCCCGGTATTGGGAATCTCAGCAAAAAATTTCAGGAAAAAGGAACTCAAAATTATTGGGATGTACTACTTCTGGGGATAATTTTTGCCTTGGCATTTTGTCCGTATAGTGGTGTGCTCTATTTTGGCATGCTTATACCTATGACAGTGAGCAGTGCCTCCGGTTTGTATTTACCTATTGTGTTTGCCTTTGCCACAGGTATTCCGGTCATTATTTTTGCATGGCTTATTGCATATACGGTGTCGGGCGTTGGTAAATTATACAGTAATATTAAGGTATTCGAAATTTGGTTTCGCAGGGTGATTTCTGTGGTTTTTATAGGTGTTGGTGTCTATTATATCGCTATCATTTATATCATATAATTATAATTTTTTGTGTGTATCTCATTTCGTTAGTTCGCAAAATATAAAAAAGTAGACAGAGATGGAAAAGAAAAAAGAATTTACCATTTTAACATGGATTATCGTTGTTTTTCTGGCCGCATATTTTTTGCCGGTTGAGAATAATAGATTTCAAGAAGCAATTTTAGCCATGTTCGACTTAACAAAATGGTATGCACAAGAGCATGTTATTTTGTGTTTGTTACCCGCATTTTTTATTGCTGGTGTGATATCCGTATTTGTGAGTCAGGGAGCGGTTATGAAGTACTTTGGAGCGAAAGCGAAAAAATGGGTTGCCTATACGGTAGCATCAGTTTCGGGAACAATCCTTGCCGTTTGTAGTTGTACAATTTTACCCTTGTTTTCGAGTATTCACAAGCGTGGTGCCGGACTTGGTCCTGCTATTGCTTTTTTATATTCGGGACCGGCTATTAATATTTTAGCAATAATTTTAACTGCCCGAATTCTCGGTTTCGAAATGGGAGTAGCACGCATAATTGGAGCGATTGTGTTTGCGGTAGTGATTGGGTCAATTATGTCGATTATATACCGAAAAGAGGAACAAGCAAAAAAGGAAGAACAACTACAATTCCCCGATGTGCCTGAAAAACGACCGATGTGGCAAACCGCCTTTCACTTTTTTACGCTCGTTATAATATTAGTGTTTGCAAATTGGGGCAAACCGGCAGACGGTGTTGATAGTGGGATATGGTATTGGATATGGTCATACAAATGGTATATTACCGGTTTTTTTGGTTTGTTGCTTGGCTATTCATTAATTGCCATTTTACGCATAAAATGGGTACATGTGCTTATCGTTGCTCTTGCTACTGCTATTTCAGCTTTCATTAGCACGTCTCCCTTAATTCCTATGCTTATAGCAATTGCCGGGTTAAGTATTATAACGCTCATCGATAAACGTGATGCTGATAATAAAGAATGGACATATTCTACCTGGGGATTTGCCAAACAAATTATGCCCCTGTTAGTTGTTGGTGTGTTAATAGCCGGATTTTTATTGGGTTCCACACACGACAATACTGCAATGGCAGGAATTATACCGAATGAATGGATTGCGAATCTTGTTGGGGGTAATTCTGTATTTTCGAATTTCTTTGCCTCTATTGTTGGAGCATTCATGTATTTTGCAACACTTACCGAAGTGCCTATTTTACAAGGATTAATAGCCGCTGGTATGGGGAAAGGTCCCGCTTTGGCTTTGTTACTGGCAGGTCCTTCATTATCCTTACCGAATATACTGGTTATTCGCGGCGTAATTGGAACACAAAAAACGGTAGTGTATGTATCACTTGTAGTTATTATGGCAACTATTTCGGGCTTGGTGTACGGAGCATTGTTTTAGAATAAAAATGGTGATATGGGAATTTCCAGCATCATTGTATTAACCTGAGTTCGACGTAATTTTTTGAGTTCAGATTAGCTCAGCTGAGCTCGTCAGTAATATTTAAATTAGTAACGCTATGAAATCATCACAAAACATGTCTTTTTTTGACCGCTATTTGAGTATTTGGGTGGCTATATGTATTATAGTAGGGATTGCTATAGGTTCATTGTTTCCAATTGTTCCGGAAACATTAGGCGAATTTGAATATGCCAATGTATCTATTCCAATTGCCATATTAATATGGATTATGATTTTCCCCATGATGTTGAAAATTGATTTCAGTAGTATTGTTAATGCTTTTAAAATGACCAAAGGACTAACTGTTACATTGACTGCAAATTGGCTTATAAAACCTTTTTCTATGTTTGGAATAGCGTGGTTGTTTTTTTATGTAATTTTTGAAGCATTTATACCTGCCGACGTGGCACAAGAATATCTTGCCGGAGCGGTATTGTTAGGTGCAGCACCTTGCACCGCTATGGTCTTTGTATGGACTCATCTTACCAAAGGGAACTCTGCCTATACGCTCGTTCAGGTTGCGATAAATGATTTAATAATTTTATTTGCATTTTTACCCATTGTCGGATTCCTTTTAGGCGTTAGCGGAATTACAATACCATGGAATACACTGTCATTATCAGTTGTTCTTTTTGTACTTGTACCATTAGTTTTAGCCACCATAACCCGTCGATTTGTAATTAATCGGAAGGGCTTAGATTTTTTTGAAAATATCTTTTTAAAGAAGTTTACCGGTACAACTATTTCCGGCTTATTACTTACGCTTATCATTATTTTCTCGTTTCAGGGAACAGTTATTCTTGAAAATCCTGCAAGTATTTTGTTAATAGCTATTCCTCTGATTATTCAAACATTTTTAATATTCTTTATAGCCTATGGCTGGTCGTATAAATGGAACTTACCACACGATATAGCAGCTCCGGCTTCAATGATAGGAGCAAGCAATTTTTTTGAACTATCTGTTGCAGTGGCAATAATGTTGTTTGGTCTCGATTCCGGTGCGACATTAGTTACAGTTGTCGGTGTGCTGGTCGAAGTCCCCGTTATGTTAGCATTAGTTTCATTTGCTAATAAAACGCGACATAAGTTCTCATAGATTGTGTAAACGTCGAGTGTTTTTTACATACAATTGTTATAATTACTTGTATGCTTTTGTACCTTTGCTCAAATTTTTCTGAGCATGGACAAACGGAATATTGGTATTATATTTTCGATTACGCTAATTGCGGTAATGGGTGTAGCAAGCATTACACCGGCTTTGCCGCAAATTATAGAGCATTTTGGCATTACGCCAACACAAGTTGCCCTGCTGATAACAGTCTTTACTTTACCCGGCATATTTTTATCGCCCGTTATTGGCGTGTTCGCCGATAAGTGGGGTAGAAAAAAAATATTATTCCCGTCTTTATTATTGTTTGGTATTGCCGGCGGAGCTTGCTTTTTTACCCAAGATTGGCGAGTGCTTTTGCTCTTACGTTTTTTTCAAGGTATTGGCGGTGCATCCTTAGGGTCATTGAATTTAACATTGATAGGCGACTTGTTTAGCGGTGAACGACGAACAGCTGTTATGGGCTACAATGCCAGTGTGCTGAGTATTGGTACCGCATTATATCCGGGTATTGGTGGTGCTCTCGCAATGGCCGGCTGGCAATTCCCTTTTCTACTCACCTTATTGGCAATTCCCACGGCATTTGTACTATTGTTCTGCCTCAACAATCCCGAACCAACAAAACAGGTGACCTTTACCGAATATATTAGTCGGGTATGGACATATATTAATCAACGTACTGTCTGGGCACTGTTTATTATAAATATTCTTTTATTTATTATTCTCTATGGTTCATATTTAACCTATTTTCCACAATTGTTAAAAGAACGCTTTGATGCCTTGCCGTGGCATATTGGTGTGGTTATGTCATCGTTTTCGGTGGTAACGGCAATTACCTCTACTCAATTGGCACGTATACAACGAAAATTACGAACTATTCAGATATTCAAACTTGGTTTTATATTATATGGACTTTCAATGCTCACAATTCCCATGGTTTCGGAGTGGTGGCATTTGGCATTTCCGCTGGTATGTTTTGGTCTTGCACATGGCATGCTTATTCCGATTATTCCCAATGTGTTAGTTACCTTTGCACCCTTAACTGAACGTGCCGGATTTATGTCAATTAACGGAATGATTCTCCGTATCGGGCAAACAGTTGGTCCGGTATTTATTGGATTATTTTACCTGATGGGAGGCATTAACTTCGCCTTTATTGGCGGTGCAATAGTAGCATTGTGCATGTTTCTGATAGCGGTATATATGATTAAACTGTAGTTTTTGTATCTTCAATGCTCATTACCCCTTTATAAAACAACCACGCACTTACCGCCATTATGGTGTGACTTAATGCAAGGTGATTGAACCATTGGTGAATACTGATTTTATTCATAAAAATAAGAGCAGACACCGCAGCTACAGCTATGCCCCATAATATGGTTTTGCTGGCAGCATTTTTATTGGTATAATACAAAAATGCATGAAGCGACAACACCACAAACATGAGCCCATACCCCGAATGCAGCTCCACAAAGAAAAAGTCCATAAAATAAAAGGTAAGAAATACAAAAATTGATAATTCCACTGTATTTACAATCTTAAAAGCACGAACAATTTTAGGAGTCAACACAGAACGAGTATGCTCTATAGAAGCACGTTCTACCAACATTATGGCAAACATACTTACCAACCAGCCCGGTAGTTTCCAAGCAAAATCTATGTAGTGCATAAATGCGTGTCCCAGCAAGCCACCAAAAATTGTAGCTATACCCATAAGTAAAAAATACAATTTATAATAGGTAAAAAGAATATCAGAAGATTTCCGAGTCGAAATCATATAAAAAGCGTAAAAACACACCGCCGAAACAATTAAATCGGTGCCACTCCCAACCGGTTCGAGAATTCGTATGCCAAAAATATCTATACTGTTCATATATATTTGTTTGAGTATGAAACGCAATATAGAAGGAATAGTAGAGGGAAGCAAATATAATACGAAATGAATTTTGTGCTATTTTATAAAATAATTCTTGTGGGTTTACGCACCGATTTTAATGGCTGTAGTTGAAGCTTAGATGCAATATCTTTTAAAAAAACAAGAGCCTTTTTTTTATCTATAAAAGTTTTTATTAAAACCGGAGGATTATTGTTATCTGAACTTATTAAATAGACATCAAAATGTTTTGATTGCGTTTTTTTCCATGTTGTTTCTATATATCCCCATGTTTTCTGTTGAGGTTTTTTTATTGAATATAGTATTTGAACATATTGATATGTATCTAATGAATATGTTTCGGTAATTCTTTTCAAAAAAAAATTTTTGTGTATTATGAGAGCATTTTTTTCTTCCTTGTGCATGATGCTGACAGATGCAAAAAAGCCAATATATCCAATTGCAAATAGTATGATAGAAATGAGTATTCCGGTATAGTTTTGCAGACCAAAATTTATAAGTGTTGCAAATATTCCAATACACATAAAAACTCCTCCTATGCCTGGATACAATCCATTTGCGGATGTATATTTTACCACTAATTTCATATGTTTATTTTATGTTGTTTTTGTAAAGATACAAAAAAGCGTAGAAACGCACCGTTGTGCGTTTCTACTACACGGGAAAATGTATTTTTTTGGCAAATAAAAAAGGGTCACAATTTATAAAATTTGCCCTCCGTTGTGTCACATAAAAAAAGGAAGTCAATTTCTCGATTTTCTTTTAGCTCTACAGAGACCCTCAGATTAACAGTCAAAGGTTCTGTGTGTATAGTTGTTTTAAATGAACTATTATGAGTAAAGTTTGTGCCGGAGATTATATTACCTCAACACGTAGTCATATATGATTTTTTTTGAAAAAAGCGTTTTATTAAACGTTTATAAGCGTTTAATAAACGACTAAGACAAAAATACAGAATACAAGATTTTCGTCCTTTTCGATAGGTACGTATACAATAGAGAGAACTCAGTTTTATTATAGAAGTATCGGCACAAACCCTCCATTCATTAAAGTACACGAGCACATTGTCGTCAGAATAAAAAAATCTTTCAAATTACGCACATTTCCCCTTTTTTTTGTATTTTTGAATAGAAAACAAATATGACAACATATTTGTGATGTCCGTAAAAATAATATACACTCATGAATATATTCACAAAAAATAACTATTTTGTTGATGTACAAAAAA
>JAQICB010000047.1 GCA_027858745.1 Bacteroidales bacterium | reverse complement strand
ATATATGACTACGTGTTGACGTAATATAATCCCCGGCATAAACTTTATTAATTATTTTTGATTGAACCTCACTATTTATAAGCGTTCTGAACCTAAAAAATTATATCGAACTCAGGTTTGTAGTCTCGAAGTGAGTAAGATAAGAAGCTCAGGGAGAGATAAAAAAAAAGCAGAGACGAATAATTATCTCTGCTTTTTTTGGGTGGAAGACCGGGCTTGAACCGGCGACCCCTAGAATCACAATCTAGTACTCTAACCAACTGAGCTACATCCACCATATAATATTTGATGTGCAAAAATAATACTTTTTTCTTATGAACAAAACTTTCTGTTATTTTCTATCGAAAAAAATGTTCTTTGAATGTGCTTGCAAGGGAATTCCGTAAATAATGTTTACCTGTTTTGGGAATATGGCAAGTTCACCCACAGCTTGCCCCACTGTATACATAATTCTATTGTCTATTCTGTGATCCATGGCAACCGAAACTGCAGAACCAATGGCTATGCCTAAATCACCGGTATTGAATACACAAGGAATTTCGGGATGTTTTGCCTTTTCGGTGCAGCTTTCAAACCCACACATGCCACATTTTTGTAACATAAGCGGTTTAATTGAAGTACCAAAAAGAATCAAAGCACTACAATTTTTAAGATTTTGAGCATCACGATAGAAACTGGGAATGTTTTCTTCGTTGCTAATTTGTTCCATTTTTGCAATTATTGGGTGCACATCGCTTCCGGTTACAATACGGGTGTGTAAAGTCGATTCTCCTCGTGCTTTGGGAGCGGTTCGTGCCGCAGCTACCATCAGTTTGGCAACCTGCAGTATTGCATCTTCAATGCTGTTTTCTTCCTCAAATGTAGCCATTATTCGTATGTTGTTTCTGACTGCAAAGACCCGTCTCTGTTATAAAATTTCCATGAGCCACTTGCTTGTCCTTTATTAAAAAAACCTTCATAATTTTTTGTTCCATCATCAAACCATTCGATAAATTCTCCATCATAGAGATTTTCAAAATAATTACACTCTGTTTTTTTGTTGCCGTTAACATGCCACATCCTACAAGGGCCATGACGCATGCCGTTTTTTAAATGATATTCTTCGCGTTTTTCACCGTTTATATAAAATCTAATTATTTTCACCGGATTTCCCGTTGTGTCATCAGTTTTATAATATTCTATGAGTGCCGGAACATTGTTGGGGTGTACAGAAATAATTTTTTCTTCTAAATTTTCCGAACAGGCATATGTGCCAAATAATATGCCGATTAGTATAAAAATTTTGAGTTTTTTCATTTTTATTATATTAAATTATTTGACACAAAGATAACACAGATATTTTTTGAAACCAATATCAGAGTATTATTATTTTTAGCCAAAAAAACATATACTCTATTTGGTTTTTTTGAATGATTTGTGTGCTGAATTTCTTTTTTGCATTTTACCCGCAAACTTTATAATTAATCAGTATTTTTGCCACGAAAATTACAAACAGCAATATATGTCTCCTGATTTTGTATCTATTCACACTTTTGTAAAAGAAGCTTTGCGCGATGCTGAAGGCGGACATGATTATTTGCATGCACTCAGGGTGTGTGCTCTGTCTGAAAAATTATTGTGCACAGAAGCTGGAAATCATTATATTGTAAAAGCTGCTGCTTTACTGCACGATGTGTTTGATACAAAGTTTTACACCGGAACACCCGAGTCTGTGTATCAGAAATTAATGGAAATAGTATTACCACTCGATTTTTCGAAAGATGATATTCAACATGTGTATGATATTATTATGAACATGTCGTACAAAGGCGGATTTTCCCAAAAACAGATTCATTCATCAGAATTTTTTATTGTGCGTGACGCAGACCGATTAGATGCACTCGGGGCTATTGGTGTGGCACGAGCCTTTAGTTATGGCGGAAATAAAGGCAGGGCGTTGTATAATCCCGATGAGCCTCCGCAGGTTTATGCGAACGAAGAGGAATATCGGAATTCACGCAGTCATACCATCAATCATTTTTATGAAAAATTATTTGATTTGCCCGAGACCTTAGTCACCGCAACTGCCAAAAAAATAGCTCAGAAACGGCTTGCATATATGAAACAATTTGTCGCACAATTTGAACGGGAGTGGAATCAACAAGATATTGACGAGATATGTGGATAGTATATGTAATTTTTTCTGCCTTGCTTCTTGGAGTGTATGATGTGTTTAAAAAAGTGTCGGTAACCGAAAATGCAGTGTTGCCCGTTTTGTTTATTTCCTCGCTTGTACAATTGCTCATTTTTTCGCCGCTGATTGTCGCATCGCATTATCAAATAGGCTTTTCACCCGGACATTTAATATACATACCCTTTACCGGATTGCATACTCAGATATTAATCTTTTTAAAAACCTGCTTAGTAATGGCATCGTGGGTGTGTTCTTTTTTCGCATTAAAAAATCTTCCTATATCCATTGTCGGTCCCATTCGTTCAACCAGTCCGGTGTGGACATTGTTTGGTGCAATATTTTTGTTGGGCGAACGCTTAACAATGGTGCAATGGATAGGAATAGCTGTGGTGTTTGCAAGTATTTACAGTTATTCTTTCATCGGCAAACGAGAAGGAATTGTATTTGCAAAAAACAAATGGATTATTCTTGTGTTTTTAGCCACATTATTTGGTGCGGCAAGCGCCTTATACGACAAATATTTAATTGCCGAACTTGGTATTCATCGTATGGAAGTGCAGGCATGGTTTTCCATATACCAAAGTTTTATTTTATTACCATTTGTATATATTTTGTGGTGGCCCAAACGCCGCACATTCCCTTTTTCGTGGAAATGGAGCATACCCTGTATTGGCGTGTTTCTCATTTTATCGGATTTCTTTTTCTTTTATGCACTCAGTCAAGAAGGAGCATTAATCTCTATAATTTCACTTGTGAGACGCAGTAGTATTGTTATTTCGTTTTTGTCCGGTTTGTTTTTATTTAAAGAACGATATATTTTACCCAAAGGCATTGCCCTGATAGGAGTGATTTTCGGTGTTGTTTTATTGTATTTAGCATAAAGTCATCTGTATAAAGTATCTGTAAATAGTGTATCTTTACTTTTTTGAAAAAAAATGAAACGACATATTATATTTATATTATCTGCAATGCTTTGTGTGTATACAAACAGTATGTTTGCCGGAATTCCGGTACGCGATACGGTGTATACTCAAGGTGGGTTCTAAAAATTCATTTTTTTGAGTTTTTCAAGCACAAAATAGAACCCGTTTAAATTTGTACTGAAAAAGTAAAGCAATATTACAACTTTTTTTTTAATTTATGTTCAAAAA
>JAQICB010000037.1 GCA_027858745.1 Bacteroidales bacterium | reverse complement strand
ATAATTAATGACGGATACATTCAATCTACAGATTTTAGATATGCCTCAAACACGAATGATCCCGGATTAGATAATACGAACGGAACTCTTATTGTTATCGAAGAAATTATTACAGAGGGAGCAAACTGTCCCGGCTGCCCAGATAAATTAGGAGAATTATATTATGGTACTCTTAATGTAGCTTCTGCAAATTGTGTTCCTGGATCATGTGACAATTTTTTAAGTGATGGAAATCAGGTTACATTAGGAAGAAAATTATGGCTCAACGCCGGTTTTATAGGGTACGGACAAGGCATTGATAATGAAAAAATATACCAATGGTTTGATTTAGCAAATCAATATGGTTTTAAAATGAATCAACAAATAGAAGCGAATCAACCGACATTAAATAATAATGCAACTGATAATATTAACTTTAATCCTACTGTTTCATACGATGGTGCAGATATTTTTACAATTTTGGATGACACGGACGGAGAAGTTCTCTATTTTGATAATGCAAACGGTGGTTACGGTGTTTTTGCCGTTATTGTTCCCAAATCTACAGGCGACCAATTAGTATTTGACTATGGTACATATGATACTGAGGGCTATGGTTTATTTTACAGTGAAGATACCTACAAAATGTATACACCGACTTCGCACGGAGGTGTGGAATCATCATATTCACCACATGGACAAGGAGCAGCTCCCACTTTAATAACCCAAAAAACAACATGGAGTGGTAACCAATTGTTATATGTTAATGGTGCACAAGAACAATCGGATGCCGTAACGCTTACTCAAATTGAAGGTACCGAAATTATCCCTTCCACTAGTAGATTTACCCTAGGGGGACAATGTAACACACCAACGAATTATGATTTTGACGGCTCAATTGCCGAATTAATTATTTATCAAATAGATGTTGATGAAACAACTCGAAAATCAATTGAATCATTTTTGGCAATTAAATATGGAATACCTCTGCCTTATGAATATACTGATTATTATGGAGATCCGATTTTCGATAATGCAACTTATTACAATTCTGTAATAGGTTTGGCTCGTGAAGACTTAAATTATCTCAAACAGAGACAAAGCACCAATATTTATAACATAGGTACCGAGGGCAATCTTACGTTATCTACAGATGCGATAACTGAATATGATCAACGAAACGTGGCAACTGACATTGCAGTAAATAGCAGTTATTTTGTATGTGGACATAACGGGCAACCAGCTGAAAGCGGCAGAGTATATAAAGTACAAACAACCAATTTCGACCAGCAAGTTACGCTTCAATTTAATTTTAGCGGACTGACAGTTCCTTACCCAAAACTGTTTGTTTCTTCTGACGAGATATTTACAACAAGCACGGAAATTACTGCCGATTCATACAGTGACGATAAATTAGTCTATACCTTTACATTTCCGAACACTGCGAATTCTTATTTCAAAATAGGCGATATTGCTATCACAAGCCCCGGTGCTGTTCCTGACAGTCTTCAGATGTGGCTTACTGCAACAGAAATTACTGCCACACATAATGACCCTGTAGCTTCGTGGACAGACTACACCGGTAATTTGGGAGATGCAGTTTCAACAAATCTTGCCTCACCAACATTCTTGCATTCAGCACCCGACAATATAAATTATAACCCAACTGTTAGCTTTGACGGCACTGACGATGGACTAGATTTTGGCAGCACCTTTTTTGATGCTCCCGCAATTAACGACGGTATTACTCTTTTTGCGGTAACTGCTCCGGGAGAAACATCAAACATAACAAATCAATATATTTTCGATTTGGGACTTAACCCAACAAATGGAACCGGTTTAGCATATGGCTACGAAGATGCAGCATTTTATACCGGAACAAATGATGGTGGTGCAGAACAATATCTTATTCATACCAATAAAAATATTCCAACAATTATTTCAGGTAATGCCATTTTTTCTGACAAACAATATCTTTACATAAATGGCAAACCGCTTATTGAAAACTCTATAACTTTATCAAAATTAGAAGAGGGTGTTGAGTTTTCTCACTCTGCTACTCATGATGCAAGTGCCGGCCCTATCACTATTGGTACGCAAAGTGCAAGTGGTGGTGGCGGAAACTACTTTACCGGTAAAATTGCCGAAGTAATTGCCTACAACAAAACGCTTACCAATACAGAAATGCAGAAAGTTGAAACGTATCTTGCATTAAAACATGGCATTTCTCTTTCCAAAAATTATGTAAACAGCAATAATGTCGTGGTTTGGAATTATTCAGCAAATAGTGGTTATAATAATGATATTGCAGGCATTGGTAAAGATATGATTAGTTTATTAAATCAAAAGCAATCTCACAGTAGTCTCGGAACAGATATAGTATCGATTGGAGCAAGTGCTATTGCAACAACAAATGCAGCCAACAGCACCAACATTACCAATTTATCTGTTCTCATTTGGGGACATAACGACAGTATCCCAATAGCTTTAGATCACACAAATAAACCCACAACTGTTCAAGCTCGTATTGGTCGTGTTTGGAAAGCACAAGAAACAAATGATGTTGGAAGTGTCGAAGTTCGTTTCACACTCAACAGTCATGGTTCTGTTACTGCCGGCGATTTAGTTCTGATTATTGATACAGATCAAGATGGTATTTTTGAAGATACTGATAATATTGTTGCAACAGCAACACAAGATGGCGACGATTTTTATTTCTCGGGTATCGATTTTGCCGACGGGGATTTCTTCACTCTTGGATCGATTAATAGCACCCAAACACCTCTTCGCCCAACAGTAATATCAGAACCGGGAGTCGGTATAAACACAGAAGCTATTCATACTACTGCTCAATTACATATTGAAGCAACTGATAAAGGAGTGTTATTACCAAAGTTAACTACAACTGAGATTAATGCTATTTCAAATCCTCCTACGGGTCTCATTTTATTTAATACAGACGAAAACAGATATATGTATAATGCGGGAACTCCTGCTATGCCTCAATGGCATTTTGTAGGGAGAGTCTCAATCAGTAATTCAAGTCTATTGGGTATTGAAAATGGTGCATATAATGGTGAAATAAGATATAATACAACGACAAACACTTTATGGTACTGGACTGGTACTGTTTGGCAAGAATTACAAGATGAATAAAATTGAACAATTATGAAAAAAATATTTATATATATAAGTATTGTAATGTGTGTTGGTTTATCGAACAATGCCTTTACACAAACAGTAATTCCCGATGAGTCTGCGATTGACGCAACAGCTGCATTAAAAGTAACATCTCCCGGGTTAGACAAAGGGGTTTTGTTTCCAACTCTCACAACAATTCAAATGTATTCTATAATAGAACCGGCTACAGGATTACTCATTTTCAATACCGATGAAAATCGGTATATGTATTTTAACGGTACGGCATGGTCTCCGATAACAAAAACTACTGAAACGAATACAAATGCAACGACAAACATATCTGAAAGTGAACTGCGTTTTTATACCATTGATAATAGTCTCATGTTTTTAGATGGAACTGCATCGTGGTTAAAAATAGGAACAAGCGTCAACACAATAACACCATAAAAAAATTGAATGATTATGAATTACTCAAAAAAAATATTCATTATTTGTATAGCTTTTTGTCTCAGTTCTTCTCTTTGGGCACAAGTTGGTATTTCTACAGAAACACCTGATCCGGCTACACAATTACATGTGGTATCTCCATCAAACAACACGGGAGTACTCATTCCAAGACTTACAACAACACAGATGAATGCAATGACAAGTGCTTCTCATAGTATGCTTATCTACAATACGGATAATAATAAGTTTATGTATAATGCGGGAGATGCAGTAAGTCAATTATGGACTACTGTTGGAGATTTTCCTGCTGTTGAAGATATTACAAGTTATACTACCGGACAAATTGGAGACATTCGATATAACAACGCAGATGATGGGGTCTATTATTGGAACGGAACAGCATGGACAAAACTTGCAACTTCTCCCGGACCATAAATTATAAGAATTTGAAAAGCAGTTTTTAAATTATCAATTTTTCTCTTCTTTTTATACATGGATTCTCATTCTCTTATTTCTCTCGCGAAACAAACTATTTCAGACTATTCTCTCTGTAATCAAAACGAAGACTCTTTATTAATTGGCGTAAGTGGTGGCGTTGATTCCATTGTTTTATGTCATGTTTTATATTCATTAGGATATTCTATTGCTATAGCTCACTGCAATTTTCAACTTAGAAATGCAGAATCAGATGCTGATGAACAATTTGTGAGAGCATTTGCAAAAGAGCATTCTATCCCTGTTTTTGTACATACCGAAAACACACACGAATATGCAGAAAAAAAAGCCATTTCAATTGAAATGGCTGCACGGGAAATTCGGTATAATTGGTTCAATACTCTTTGTGACGCAGAGTCTTTCTCAAAAATTGCAATAGCTCATAATGCAAACGATTCTATTGAAACTTTTTTTATCAATCTGTTTCGAACAACAGGCATTAAAGGATTAACAGGTATCCCCATAAAAAATGACAGGATTATTCGCCCGCTTAGTTTTGCATCAAGAAATGAAATCGAAACATATGCTCGTGAAAACTCATTAAGATATAGAACAGATTCGACAAATTCTCAAAATATTTTCCTTCGAAATAAAATTAGAAATCAACTACTACCCTTGTGCCGTGAAATTGCTCCGCATAGTTTCGAATCAATGCAGCAAACTATTTCACACATTGGTAAAGCTGAAGAAATATACAGAGACACAATTGTAAAAGAGATTAAAAAAATAACCTCGGTCGTGAATAATACACAGGTTATTGATAAAGAATTATTACATAACCATAAATATTCCGAAACTCTTTTATTTGAGATATTACATCCCTACGGATTTAATCCGGATATTATTCAGCAACTATTTTTCTCATTACAATCCGAACAAAATATCGGTAAGATATTTTCAAGCAACAAATACAAAGCAATTGTTGATCGTGATTTTATTTTTATCGAGGAAAATATTAATCAAAAAAGCTTTTCAATCCAAATCTTTGAATCGGATATTGTTGAAAAAAAACAAATTAAAACTCCTTATGGTACATTCATTTTTAATAAATGTACTATTGAAAATTTTTCACTAAATACAGCTCCCAACCATGCATCGTTTGACAAGGATACATTAACTTTTCCTCTGACTCTTCGAACATGGAATTATGGCGACAGTTTTCGTCCGTTTGGCATGAAAGGTAAAATGAAAATCAGTGATTTTTTAATTAACGAAAAAATTCCCGTTCACGCAAAACAAAACATTCTGGTTTTAGAATCAGACACGAAAATTATATGGGTTTGCGGATTACGTATTTCAGAAGATACTAAAATAACATCGAGTACTAAAAACGTGTTATGTATTGACATCTAACGAACAATTCATTGCAAAAAAAAACCGATACTAAAATAGAAAATAGTATCGGTTATTTTTTTGTAATTTTATAAACCTGAATTCGATATAATTTTTTAGGTTCAGAACGCTTATAAATAGTGAGGTTCAATCAAAAATAATGAAATAATAACGGGTTATTTTAAATTATTTTTGAGCTGAAGATTGCTGTTTATAAGCGGAAAAAATATGCTTTGTATAAAAAACAGTT